>JAWHBY010000049.1:0-15131 GCA_032568935.1 Parahaemophilus parainfluenzae | reverse complement strand
GATCATACCAAGTGCAAAACCACCTAATACAAAGTGCCAATGCCAAGGCATTGAGAACATTTGGTTAGAATCAGAACCGATTAAGTTGAATAAGGTTGCTGTACCAATCATACCAATCATGACACCAGCCATAATGCGCCAAGAAGCAATACGGGTGAATACAATTAATGCACCACCGATTAATAACGCAAGCGTTGAAACCTCACCCATTGAACCAGGAATATTACCGATGAATGCATCCATCCAAGTAATTGGTTGACCGGTTACGGTGTGTTGTAATGCCGCTTGACCACCTTGAGACCATTGTGAAAGTGCGGTTGCACCAGAGAAACCATCTGCCGCAGTCCATACTAAGTCACCCGAAATTTGAGCTGGGTAAGCGAAGAATAAGAATGCACGACCAGCAAGCGCAGGGTTCATAAAGTTACGACCTACACCACCGAAGATTTCTTTCGCTACCACGATACCAAAACTGATACCAAGTGCCGCTTGCCATAATGGCAATGTTGGTGGAACGATTAACGCAAATAAAATGGTTGAAACGAACATCCCTTCATTTACTTCATGACCACGCACCACTGAGAATAATAATTCCCAAATTGTACAGACGGTGAATACTACTAAGTAAATTGGTAAGAAGAAGATAGCCCCTAACGCCATTTTTGAACCCCAAGTTGCATTATTGGTTAAATCTAAACCTAATGAACTTGCAAGTGCATAATGCCAATCGTTAGCAATTAATTGATCTAAATTGCCTAATTGATTTAAGGCAGGGATCGCTTGGTTACCCACATTGTACATCCCGTAGAAAATCGCAGGGAACAACGCAAGGAAAACCGTAATCATCATACGTTTTGAGTCTAACGCATCACGAACGTGTGTGTTTTTGTGCGTTACCGTACCCGGTGTATAAAGCAAGGTATAAATCGATTCAAAGATCGGATAAAGCTTGCTGTATTTACCGCCTGGTAAAAACGCGGGTTCCATTTTTTCAAAAAGATTTTTTAAACCCATTTTTAACCTTCCTTCTCAATCTTATCTAATACTTGACGCAAGATTGAACCGTATTCATATTTGCCTGGGCAAACGAAAGAGCATAACGCTAAGTCTTCTTCATCTAATTCAAGACAACCTAACGCTTGCGCGCCATCGGTATCGCCCACGATTAAATCACGTAATAATAATGTCGGTAAAATATCCAACGGCATCACGCGCTCATAGCTACCGATTGGTACCATTGCACGCTCACCACCATTTTCTGCGGTAGTGAAGTTGAATAATTTTTTACCAAAGTGACCTAATACGGTACGGGTAATCGAATATTTGTTCGATTGTGGTGTGATCCAACCTAGGAACTCTTTCTCATTACCTTCTGCAATCACAGAAACTTGTAATGCATAACGACCTAAATAGTCATGAACATCTTTTGCAGTTTGACCACAAAGCACAGAACCAGAAATCACACGGTTATTACCGTCTTTCAATTCACCTGCCGTTAACTGAGAAAGGTTAGCACCGATTACTGTACGAACTAAACGAGGCTCTTTCACTTGCGGACCCGCAAGAGAAACAACACGTTCTACATAAAGTTCGCCCGTAGTGAATAATTTACCTACAGCAATCACATCTTGGTAATTGATATGCCATACGCTTTTATGAACACCAACCGGATCGATAAAGTGAATATGTGTACCCACTAAACCAGCAGGATGAATACCACCAAAATCATGTACTTTTAGGTTAGATAAATCCACGGTTGGGATATTGCTATCACCAGCTTTACATAGATTTAATGGTTTATTTGGGAATAGACGACTTAATACTGTTAAACCGTCAATAAAATCTTGCCAATGCTCTTTTAACACCACCTCTGGATTTGCTGCCAAAGGATTGGTATCCATCGCATTTACAAACAGAGAAGAAGGTTCTGCATCTAAGGCAGGCACTTTGCTGAACGGACGGGTGCGGAACGCTGTCCACAAACCGGATTCAACGAGGTTTTGTTTAACTTGTTCAGAAGAAAGCGTATTGAGCTCACCTGCGTTATATTTAGCGAAAGTAACTTGATCGTTACCTTGCACATCAATGACCACAGATTGTAATACACGTTTTTCGCCACGATTAATTACAGTGATAGTACCACTCGCAGGGGCTGTGAAAACCACTCCTGGGTTTTTCTTGTCTTCAAAAAGCACTTGGCCTTTTTTCACGACATCGCCTTCACGTACCTTCATAGAAGGACGCATACCCACATACTCTTCACCAAGAATCGCAACCTGATTCACAGCGTTACCGCTATGGATTACTTGTGCTGGTTTTCCTGCAATAGGAAGATCCAAGCCTTTTTTGATTGTAATCATACTGTTTGCACTACTTTTCTAGGTTAAAAACACGATTGCGATTAAGGCATACACCCTAAAAGCAATCTCGCGATTGAGCGTGACAGAAAACACTTTAAGATCAAAGCATTATTAACTGACACATAAATTTAAAAACTCAAATCTGTTTAATTCCTCGACGAGTAAGGAATGACTTACACATCCAGAAATTGAAATTCGAAAATTAAAAGCGCCTTATTCTATCGAAAAATGGGCTTTTATTCCACTTTGCACCCTTACTTTTTGTGAAATATTTGTGAACCTTTTAGGCTTATACTTATTAGGAGTTAAAAATAAATAGGAATTAAAAATAAAAAAGAGAGAATGTCTCTCGCCTTCTCTCTTCTTATGAAAATCTAATATAGGGAACGTAAGGGAATACTTACTGTCCAACACCAAGACAATTTGGTGATTTTGGAAATGCTTCACCTAGACTCTCCCATTCGCTTTTTGTATAGAGGTGAAGAGCTAATGCGTGAATGCCATTTTTTAAATCATCGGCAAAAAGTTGGTAAAGTTTTTGGTGACGCTGCACCTTGCGCATGCCTTCAAAAGCATCGCTGACAATCACTAATTTAAAATGAGAATCGGCTCCACGACCGGAACTGTGCATATGGCTTTCATTTTCCACGGTGACAAAGTGCGGTTGAAACTCGGCCTGAATTCTCTCTAATAATTCTTGCTGTTTTGACATAAATAAACTCCCTAACTTTTGCTATACATTCAGCGTTAAGTTTGTAAGAATAACACAAATTAACCTAATTCAATGAGGAAATTATGAAAGTAACAAACAAAATCAAAGCATTATCAACAATGACGTTGGCCGCTGCGACATTATTTTTAGCGGGTTGCCAAGCGCAATCTAATACCTTAACTTTTACCCCTCAATCGCCAACTGCATCAATGAATATTAACCAATCAGCAGTGGTAACAGTTAATACTCGCGATTCTCGTCCACAACAAGAAATTGCAACTTATACTAAATCAGGTGAGCTGATTAAATTAAACGCCTCACCAAGCGTTACTCAACTTTTCCAACAAGTAATGCAACAAAATTTAGTCAGCAAAGGTTTCCGTATCGGACAAGCTAATAATGCGAATGCTGGTGTAACCGTTGAAGTGAAAGAATTCAACACTCACGTAGATCAAGGTAATTTACGTTATACCTTGAACAGCAAAATCCAAGCAGTTGTTTATGTACAAGGTCCACGCGGACAATACAACAAAACCTTTAATGCGACCCGTTCACAATCTGGCGCATTTAATGCGAGCAATGATGAAATCCAAAAAGTGCTAGGCGAAACCTTCAAAGATATTGTTAATAATATTTATCAAGATCAAGAAGTTACTAACGCAATTAATCAATATACTAATTAATTAAAAGTGCCGTGTCCTTTTCAATAATACTTGACGAATGCGCCTTTCAAGCGTAACATTCGCCCGATTTTTTAACGAGAAGGACACACACTTTGGACAGTCATAGTCGATACCGAATATCGCTTTAGACTCTCGCCTCTTATCAGCGAGAGTTCGCTGGTAATCAATTTACCTTTCTTCGGCATCTTTTATCGAACGAAACCCATTTTTAAAACATACAAAAATTTGACCGCACTTTTCTCTAGTGCCAATTTCGTTTGATCTTTTTTTGTTCACAGTTGGATCTTCATAATCCCAAAAGGAGTATGACCAATGATTAACGCTTTTGCCATTAACGATTCCCGCTTGCTTCGTATTGATGACGAACCAGCCGAGCTCAGTTCTGCCATTTGGTTAGATTTACTGGAGCCGACAGGGGAAGAACGTGAAATGTTGCAAGAAGGCTTAGGACAAAGTCTCGCCTCATTCCTCGAATTAGAAGACATCGAAGCATCCGCGCGTTTCTTCGAAGACGAAGACGGTTTACACTTGCACTCATTCTTCTATTGTGAAGACGAAGAAAACTACGCTGACCTCGCAAGCGTGGCATTTACTATCCGTGATGGTCGTCTATTTACCTTGCGTGATCGTGAGTTACCAGCATTCCGTTTATATCGTATGCGTTCCCGTAGTCAACGCTTATTAGAATGCAATGCGTATGAAGTTTTGCTCGACTTATTTGAAACCAAAATTGAGCAATTAGCGGATGTTATCGAAAACGTTTATGCGGATTTAGAAAAATTAAGTCGTGTAATTCTAAACGGTACGCAAGATGAAGCTTTCGATGAAGCCTTAAATACCCTAACAGAACAAGAAGATACCAGTTCTAAAGTGCGTTTGTGTTTGATGGATACACAACGTGCATTGGGTTTCTTAGTGCGTAAAACACGTTTACCGGCTAATCAGTTAGAACAAGCTCGTGAAATCTTACGAGATATCGAATCCTTGCAACCGCATAATGAGTCTTTATTCCAAAAAGTAAACTTTTTAATGCAGGCGGCAATGGGTTATATTAATATCGAGCAGAATAAAATCATGAAATTCTTCTCGGTGGTGTCGGTCATGTTCCTACCGGCAACACTTGTGGCATCCACTTACGGAATGAACTTTGAATTTATGCCGGAGCTTCATTTTAAATATGGCTATCCAATGGCTATTGGCTTAATGATTGGTGCGGCACTTACACCTTACATCTATTTTAAACGGAAAGGTTGGTTATAATGGAAATTTCCCAAACTGCATTATTTTTAGGATCGATTATCGATCTGTATTGTTTAGTGTTAATTTTACGCGTATGGCTCCCCTTAGCGAACGTGGATTATTACAATCCTATTTCTCAATTTACGCTAAAATTTACCCAACCGGTTATTGCGCCATTACGTAAAGTTTTTCCTGTGGTGAAAAAAGTGGAAACTGCGGCACTGTTTTTAGTCTTCTTGCTTTGCGGACTAAAATCGATTCTCTTTGGCGGATTAAATTTCAGTTTCTTCTTGCTATTGGGCATATTAGGACTAATTAAAAATATCGGTGTGGCCATTTTCTATGTGTTAATCGCCGGTGCAATTTTAAGTTGGTTTAATCGTGGCAATAATCCTGCATTCTATGCGTTATATCAACTTACCGAACCATTATTGAAACCCATTAAACGCATTTTACCAACAGTGGGCGTGATTGATTTTTCACCGATGGTGATCGCCATTATCCTGTTATTTTTGAACAATCTCTTTTACGATTACTTTAACCTTTTATGGGCAATTGCTGCATAAAGTGTGGTTAAAAATAATATTATTTTTTCGGGCTGGATTTTCCAGCCCTTATTGTAAATATGGTGAGTAAATTTAGTTATGTCAGCAATCGAACAAACGCCTGAAGGATTACGTCTTAAAATCATTTTGCAACCCAAAGCCAGTAAAGATGAAATTATGGGATTACATGATGATGAGCTCAAGATTACGATTACAGCTCCGCCTGTTGATGGTCAAGCAAATGTCCATCTGCTCAAATTTTTGAGTAAAGCATTCAAAGTACCTAAGAGCTCAATAGTTCTTGAAAAAGGTGAATTAAACCGACATAAACAAGTTTGGATTCCTTCGCCTAAATTAATTCCATCTGAAATTCAAAATCTCTTATAAAATCAGCAAAAAAATCACCGCACTTTCTACCAATTTTCCCTGTTTTACGCTATCCTATATCACATTTTACAAATCAAAACATGCCGCAAAGTGCGGTCAAAATTTAAGGTGATTTTCTATGCAACAACATTACCGTCCCGATTTGATTGAACCTGCAGTTCAACAATATTGGGCTGAAAATAAAGTCTTCAAAGCAATCAAAGATACGTCTAAAGAAAAATATTACTGCCTTTCAATGTTCCCTTACCCATCTGGTCGTTTACACATGGGCCACGTGCGTAACTACACAATCGGTGATGTGGTTTCTCGTTATCAACGTATGAACGGTAAAAATGTGTTACAGCCAATTGGTTGGGATGCATTTGGTTTGCCGGCTGAAGGGGCTGCAATTAAAAATAAAACTGCACCCGCGAAATGGACTTACGAAAATATCGAATACATGAAAAACCAACTCAAAATGTTGGGCTTTGGTTATGACTGGGATCGCGAAATTGCGACCTGCCGTCCAGAATACTATAAATGGGAACAATGGTTCTTCACTGAGCTTTACAAAAAAGGCTTAGTGTACAAAAAAAACTCAACCGTAAACTGGTGTCCGAACGATGTAACTGTGTTGGCGAACGAACAAGTACACGACGGTTGTTGTTGGCGTTGTGATACTCCAGTAGAACAAAAAGAGATCCCTCAATGGTTTATTAAAATCACTGATTATGCAGAACAATTATTAGGTGGATTAGACCAACTACCACAATGGCCAGACATGGTAAAAACCATGCAACGCAACTGGATCGGCCGTTCTGAAGGGGT
The DNA here is from genome assembly GCA_032568935.1 of Parahaemophilus parainfluenzae. Classification (GTDB taxonomy): domain Bacteria; phylum Pseudomonadota; class Gammaproteobacteria; order Enterobacterales; family Pasteurellaceae; genus Haemophilus_D; species Haemophilus_D parainfluenzae_AE. The sequence goes on along the minus strand of JAWHBY010000049.1, from coordinate 8,398 downwards.
GGAAATTACTTTTGATGTTGCTGATACCGCAGAAAAAGTTGCGGTTTATACTACCCGTCCAGATACCTTCTATGGTGTAAGTTATTTAGGTATTGCAGCAGCGCATCCATTAGCAGAGTTAGCGGCAGAAAAGAATCCTGAATTAGCCGAATTCATCCGTGAAGCGAAAAACGCCAAAGTGGCAGAAGCAGACCTTGCCACGATGGAGAAAAAAGGGATGGCAACCAGCTTATTCGCTATTCATCCATTAACCGGTGAAAAATTACCGATTTGGGTCGCTAACTTTGTGTTAATGCACTACGGTACTGGCGCGGTAATGGCGGTTCCAGCGCATGACCAACGTGACTTTGAATTTGCTCAAAAATATGATTTGCCAATTAAACAGGTAATCGCACCGCTTGCGGATGAAGAAATTGATCTAACCAAACAAGCTTTTGTTGAACATGGCAAATTAGTTAACTCTGCTGAGTTTGATGGTTTAGATTTTGATGGCGCATTCAACGGTATCGCGGACAAATTAGAAAAATTAGGCATGGGTAAACGCCAAGTTAATTACCGTTTACGTGACTGGGGTGTATCTCGTCAACGTTATTGGGGTGCACCAATTCCAATGCTGACCTTAGCAAACGGTGAAACTGTACCGGCGCCAATCGAAGATTTACCGATTATTCTGCCGGAAGATGTGGTCATGGATGGTGTGAAAAGCCCAATTAAAGCCGATCCAAACTGGGCGAAAACCACTTTCAACGGTGAACCTGCGTTAAAAGAAACCGATACTTTTGATACCTTTATGGAATCTTCTTGGTACTACGCTCGCTATACTTCACCTAGCTATGCTGAAGGCATGTTGGATAAAGATGAAGCTAATTACTGGTTGCCGGTAGATCAATATATCGGTGGTATCGAGCACGCGACCATGCACTTGCTCTACTTCCGTTTCTTCCACAAATTATTGCGTGATGCAGGTTTCGTAACTAGCGATGAACCGGCACAAAAATTATTATGCCAAGGCATGGTGTTAGCCGATGCGTTCTACTACACCAGTCCAACCAATGAGCGTATTTGGGTAAGCCCAACGCAAGTGACCCTTGAGCGTGACGAAAAAGGTCGTATCATCAAAGCCACTGATCCGGAAGGTCGTGAATTAGTGCATACCGGTATGACCAAAATGTCGAAATCGAAAAACAACGGTATCGACCCACAAGAGATGGTGGAAAAATACGGCGCAGACACCGTGCGCCTCTTCATGATGTTCGCGTCTCCTGCAGAAATGACGCTTGAATGGCAAGAATCTGGCGTAGAAGGAGCAAAACGTTTCTTAGGTCGTGTATGGAATTTGGTGTATGAATACAGCCAAAATCCTGCAAAAACCGCTTTAGATGTGACCGCACTTTCTGCAGATCAAAAAGCACTTCGCCGTGATGTTCATAAAACGATCGCAAAAGTGAGCGATGACATTGGTCGCCGTCAAACATTCAATACGGCTATTGCAGCAGTGATGGAGTTAATGAATAAATTAACTCGTGCGCCATTAGAAAGCGAACAAGATCGTGCGGTTATGGCAGAAGCATTAAGCGCAGTCGTGCGTATGCTTTACCCTATCACACCACATATCTGCTTTGAATTATGGAAAGCTTTAGGCAACGAAAGCACCATCGACAATGCAGAATGGGTGAAAGCTGACGAAGCAGCGATGGTAGAAGATGAAAAACTTATCGTGGTGCAAGTCAACGGTAAAGTTCGTGGTAAAGTGACTGTTGCAGCTGATGCGGATGAAGAAACCGTGAAAACTGTTGCATTTGCAGATGAAAATGTGAAGAAATTTACTGACAACACACAAATCGTGAAAGTGATTTATGTACCAGGTAAATTGTTAAATGTGGTGGTTAAACCGCAATAATCCATAAAATAACCGCATTTTATTCCAAGCGTTGCATAAACGACTCTTAAACAAAATAAAGTGCGGTGAATTTTACAGGTAATTTTTATGATGAAATCAATCAAAACGCTCTGCTTAGTTGGGGCGACAGCCTTTTTAACTGCTTGTGGTTGGCACTTCGATAATGGTGCTGCTGTTCCTGTAGAATTAAAAACAATGGCTCTTGAAAGTAGCGACCCATACAGTGAAATGTCAATGGCAATGCGTAAGCAACTGCTTAGCAACAACGTAAACCTTGTTCCTGCAAAACAAGGTGTGCCAGTGTTGCGTTTAAATAAACAGACTTCAAGCGATAAAGTGGCGTCAGTCTTTAAACAAGGCCGTGAAGCAGAAAAAGTATTGACCCTTGATGTTGAAGCAAGTGTACGCTTGGCTAACGGAGAAACCTATCCAATCTCAGCAAAAATCAACCGCACTTTCTTTGATAACTCACGTGCTGCATTAGCAAAATCAGCTGAGCGCGATGTGATTTGGAATGATATGCGCGAACAAGCAGCTCGCCAATTAATTAATAAAATGGCAGCCTTGCAACATCAAGTTCAAGGAAAATAATGAACCGCATTTTTCCTGAGCAACTGGCCTCTAACCTGAACAGCCATTTAGCGAAAGTCTATTTTTTGGTTGGGACCGATCCCCTGTTGCTCAGTGAAAGTGAAGACCTCATTCATCAAGCTGCCCTTCTTCAAGGTTTTGATGAAAAAAATCAAATCACCATAGATACTAATACTGACTGGTCTGCATTAATTGAGGCCAGCCAATCTATGGGACTCTTCTTTAATAAGCAAATTTTCATTCTTAATTTACCCGAAAATTTGACCGCACTTTTGCAGAAAAATCTTCAACAATTTATCAGTGGATTAAATGAAGATAGCTTGCTTGTCCTCACCTTGCCTAAATTGTCTAAAGCAGCCGAAAAACAAGAGTGGTTTATTCAGGCAAATCAACTTGAGCCACAAGCTGTTATCGTGAACTGCCAAACACCGAACTCAGAACAACTTTCTCGTTGGGTGAAGCATCGTACAAAAAATATGGGATTATCAGCTGATGAGGAAGCCATTCAACTACTTTGTTACAGCTATGAAAATAATCTACTGGCATTGAAACAAGCGTTACAGCTTTTAGATTTGCTTTACCCAGATCACAAACTTACGTATAACCGCGTTAAATCAGTGGTAGAGCAATCTTCTGTCTTTACCCCTTTCCAATGGATTGATGCATTGTTATCAGGCAAAGCAAACCGCTCAAAGCGAATTTTACGTGGTTTACAAGCTGAAGATGTGCAACCCGTTATTTTGTTGCGTACTTTACAACGTGAACTGCTCACATTGTTAGAATTAACAAAACCACAGCTGCGTAATCCCTCTCTTAACACGAGTTTACCAACACAAACACTCAAAGCGGATTTTGACCGTCTCAAAATTTGGCAGAATCGTCGTCCTCTTTATACTGCGGCAATACAACGACTCACTTATCAAAAGCTCTTTGAAATATTGCAAGAATTGGCAGACATTGAGCGCACAACCAAGCAAGAATATGGTCAAGACGTGTGGGTAAAATTGGCAGACTTATCGGTTAAATTTTGCTTATAAAAAAATCTCGGCGTTAACCGAGATTTTTTATTATTGCGCAATTTTTAAATCTTGATACAGATAATTTCGATAGCTATTCACTAAATCCATATCCTCTGCATCTTCGAGCTTACCTTGGCTTAGCTGACGCATCGCGATATTCGCTCGCATAAAGTCATCTTTCGGTAATAAACCTGCCACATCAAGTAATACACCCCCAACAAAGGCTAAATCTAAGAAATCTTGCTGTTGAACAAAGTCAGTCTTACGATTAGTTCTAACGACAAATTGAGTCACATAATCCGGGTTCGCAAAGTTACCTTTTTTCGGTGGAAGCTGATTATCAAAAGCGACTTGATGATCACCAAAATAACCGAATACATAAGGTGTTTCACGCGCTTTTAAATAATCATTCAAACCTTCGATCGCCTCATTAAGACTAGCGATACGGTCAATATAATCATTTAAACAAGAAATCGCTTTCCCTCCTAAACGCTTACTTGCCAAATTAAAGTGGTTTGGCATGTTCGTGTTGTAAGGGCCGTGCTCTTTCATCGTGAGCACATAAACAAACATTGGCTGTTCCACATTTTCCAATGATGGATGCTGTTTCTGTAAAATAAGCTTGGTGTAGTACATCATCTCTTCACTGCTAATATGCCAGAGATTTTTGCTGATTGATGCCGGATAACCTAAATCTTGTGGTTGCAACATCAAATCAAAACCAAAGTGGTCATAGGCTGGTTTGGCGTTGTAGTTACCTTTCGTAAAAGGCGATAACACCACACAAAAATAGCCTTGCTCACGGAGATTTTTAATAAACCCCGTCTGTAAGTGTGGTACAACCGAATAAAACACGCCACTTGCCAAAGCACCAAAATCCGTTGAAGGCACACCAGCAAGGAAAGCAAATTCAGATTTCCACGTTGCGCCGCCCACCGTATGTACGCGCAATGGACTTACAAATGCGGTATCTTCTTGCTTATTAAACATCGAAAATGGCGGGATGGTTTCTGCATCAAAATCAAATTGATGAGGATTCAAGGTTGATTCTTGTAGACACACCACAATATCGGGCTTTTCTGCACTTTCAGTTTTGCTCTCAGCCTTTTCACTTAAAAGTGCGGTCATTTTTTCTTTAAATTTTTGACTATTACCTTCAAATTCTGGCACTTTAAAGAATACGCCACGACAAGACATTGGTAAGTTTAAAAAGACATCTCGACCATCATCTGGCAATGAATCTAGCCAGACTTTTGTCGCATCCGGATCTTTAGAATAATGCCACATTAATGCAAAGCTCATTGCAGCAAGTAGTGCTGCAAATACACGAAATCCATTTGAAACACTTTCTACATCTGACCAACCAAATATAGCATAACCCAATAGACCTAATAACCCTAACACGCCGAAAATCGCCCCTTTATAATGTAAGAGGGTTTCCCAATTTCGCCAGTCTGTTACGAGCCAAAAATCTGAAATGAGTAAAGGTTGTTTGTAGTAATGAATTTTCATTCGATGGAATAACATCAACACTACAAAAAGTACAGACGCAAAATTCAGTCCGCGTTGCCATTGACCGGTTCTTGCAAACATAATGCTAAATAATAAAACGAATAACGCAATCGCAAAAAAATACGTCCAACGATAGTGCGAATTGACGATAAAAATCACCGTCGCAATAAAAAATAAACTCAGAAAAATACTTGGAATCATAATAAATAAATTTGATTAAATGTTATTTGACACTTTCAGCCACTAAACGCTGAATCAGCTTTAAATTAGCTGGGGGGAATTGCCCTGCATCAAGCTCACTTTGTTCAAGCCAAAAACCTTCCTGACCTTCTCGACCAAACGGCTCGCCAATCCATTCAGTGACCAGATAAAAACTAAAATCTAAAATTTTGGTTGGATATTCAAATTGAAAACGTTCGTACAGCTCAGCATTTAAAATGTGAATGCCAATCTCTTCTTCCAATTCTCTTTTTAAGGCTTCTTCAGGGGTTTCATCTGCATCAACTTTGCCACCCGGAAATTCTAATGCTTGCGCAAAATCTTGCCCTTCTAAGCGTTGGGTCAAATATAGCTGCCCAAATTCATTACGAATAATTCCTGCCGCAACTTGAATGATAGGCTTACTCATCGTCTTTCCTTATCTCAAAAGTAGAAAGAGCGGTCATTTTTAGCGGTGTTTTAAACACGCAAAAATTTAACCGCTCTTTACCTTAACTAAGCATATCGGGCTTTACTGCCGTGACAATGCTTGTATTTTTTACCTGACCCACAAGGACAAGGTTCATTACGTCCAATATGGCGATCAGAATAGTCCTCGCTTTGAGCTTGCTCTGTATTTTCATCTACAGGTTGATGTGTTAATGCTTCACGTTCAGCCATTTCCTGACGTGCACGTTCCGCTTCTTCAATCTCTTCCTGTGTACGGACTTTCACTCGAGTAAGTGTCGTAATCACATGATGTTTTAAAGAATCCAACATTTCAGTAAACATACGGAAAGATTCTTTTTTGTACTCTTGTTTTGGATCTTTTTGCGCATAACCACGTAAATGGATACCTTGACGTAAATAGTCCATTGCCGCCAAGTGCTCTTTCCAAAGCTCATCAAGAGTTTGTAACATCACACCTTTTTCGAAATGACGCATGGTTTCTTCACCCGCAAGCGCTTCTTTCGCTTTGTATTCATCTTCGGCTTCTTGAATAATGCGCTCACGCAAGTTTTCTTCATGAAGATTGTTATTTTCTTCCAACCAATGTTCAATTGGTAACTCAAGACCAAACTCTTGTGCTAAACGCTCTTCTAAGCCTTTAATATCCCATTGTTCTTCCAATGATTGTGGTGGAATATATTGGTCAATCACATCGTTAAATACATCGCTTCGGATAGCTTTGATAGTCTCTGAAATATCATCGTTATCGAGCAAGTAATTACGTTGTTCGTAAATCGCATGACGTTGGTCGTTAGCCACATCATCATATTCAAGCAAGTTTTTACGACCATCAAAATGGAAAGCTTCCACTTTCGCTTGTGCCGACGCGATCACTTTAGCAAGAAGCTTAGACTCCATCGCTTCGCCTGGTTGAGTGAAGGCTTTACGCATCATATTTAATTTACCTTCATTTAAATAAATACGCATTAAGCCATCTTCTAAAGAAAGGTAGAAACGTGAAGAACCTGGGTCACCTTGACGACCTGAACGACCACGCAACTGGTTATCAATACGGCGTGATTCGTGACGTTCTGTCCCGATAATGTGTAAACCACCGGCTTGCATCACGATCTCGTGATTTTTCTCCCACTCAGCTTTAAGTGCCTCAATTTGCTCTGGAGTTGGGTTCTCTAATTTTGCAGCTTTTGCTTTCCAGTTACCACCGAGGATAATATCGGTACCACGACCCGCCATGTTGGTTGCAATAGTTACTGCACCTAGCGCCCCTGCTTCCGCAACAATTTCCGCTTCTTGTGCGTGGAATTTTGCATTCAATACGTTGTGTTTGATGCCCGCTTTATCTAACGCTTGAGAAAGCATTTCAGATTTTTCAACAGATACGGTACCCACAAGAACAGGTTGATTGCGAGCGACACAGTCTTTAATATCTTCAATAATTGCATTGAATTTGTATTCTTCATTCTCAAACATGACGTCCGTACGATCATCACGAATCATTGGACGGTTGGTTGGGATAACAACAGTTTCTAAACCATAAATTTGTTGGAATTCAAAGGCTTCGGTATCTGCTGTACCGGTCATACCCGCTAATTTGTCATAAAGACGGAAGTAGTTTTGGTAAGAAATCGACGCAACAGTTTGGTTTTCACTCTTAATTTCTACGCCTTCTTTCGCTTCGATCGCTTGGTGTAAACCATCAGACCAACGACGACCCGCCATAGTACGACCAGTATGCTCATCGACGATCACGATCTCACCATCTTTCACTATATAGTCTACATCGCGCTCAAATAAGGTGTTTGCACGTAACGCTGCCATAACATGGTGTAACAACACAATACGTGCAGGCGAATAAAGAGAATCACCTTCAGGCATTAAACCTTGTTCGATTAACCAATTCTCTACTTTTTCTTGACCGCGCTCAGTCAAATACGCCTGTTTGGTTTTAAGATCTAAGGTGTAATCGCCTTCACCGGTATATTCTTCCGTATCTTCTTTTTCTTGCTTAATTAAATTCGGAATTAATTTATTTACCGCAATATAAAGCTCAGAACTGTCTTCCGCTTGACCTGAAATAATCAATGGCGTACGCGCTTCATCGATTAAAATTGAGTCCACTTCATCCACTAACGCATAGCCTAAATGACGTTGGAAACGCTCTTCTTTGGAATGCGCTAAGTTATCACGAAGGTAATCAAAACCTAGCTCGCTGTTTGTCGCGTATGTAATATCTGCCGCATAAGCTTCACGTTTTGCTTCAGGCGGTAAACCAGGGATATTCACCCCAACAGTCATCCCCAAGAATTCAAATAATGGGCGGTTAGTTTCCGCATCACGACGTGCTAAGTAATCATTCACTGTCACAACGTGCACGCCTTTACCTTCCAAAGCCATCAAATAGCAAGGCAAGGTTGCGGTTAAGGTTTTACCTTCACCAGTACGCATCTCTGCGATACAACGATTAGTGAGCACCATACCACCGATTAATTGTACATCGAAATGACGCATACCAAGCACACGCTTACCTGCTTCACGCACGGTAGCAAACGCTTCTGGTAAAAGTTGTTGTAGGGTTTCACCGTTAGCTAAACGGCTACGGAATTCTTCTGTTTTTGCTCTTAATTCATCATCACTTAATGCTTCAAAAGCCGGCTCCATTTTGTTGATTTTCGCAACTTGTTTTCTTAATCTGCGTAAAATACGTTCG
>JAWHBY010000048.1:0-15806 GCA_032568935.1 Parahaemophilus parainfluenzae | reverse complement strand
CTGCCGAGATAACCACAAACCCGTCGGGTTACGGAGACTTTTGCACTGTCATGATTACCGCATTTCGGACAGACAAAGCCTTTACTTGTGCAATTAAACTCTCCTGTAAAACCACATTCATAACATTCATCAATTGGCGTATTGGTGCCGTAATAAGGCACGCGATCGTAGCTATAATCCCATACATCTTCGAGTGCTTTCAGGTTATGTTGAATATTTGGATATTCGCCATAACAGATAAAGCCGCCACTCGCTAATTCAGGATAAGGCATTTCAAAGTCTAATTTATCGTATGGATTCACTTTTTTCTCTACATCTAAGTGATAGCTGTTAGTGTAGTAGCCTTTATCGGTAACGCCGTCAATGACACCAAATTGTTTGGTATCCAAACGACAGAAACGATCGCACAAGTTTTCACTTGGTGTGGAATAAAGGCTAAATGCATAACCCGTTTCTTTCTGCCATTGTTTTACCGCTTCATTTAAACGACGCACAATCGCGATGCCTTTTTCACGCAGTTGTTCATCGTCAAAAATATGCCCTTGTTTATACAGCGCATTGATGGTTTCGTGAATACCAATATAGCCTAAAGAAATTGATGCTCGTCCATTTTTGAAAATATCCGCAACATTATCATCGGCTTTTAGTCGAACGCCGCAAGCGCCTTCCATATAGAGAATTGGCGCGACACGGGCTTTGGTATTTTCTAAGCGAGCAATACGGGTAAGCAAGGCTTTCTTCGCGAGGGCTAAGCGTTCATCTAAAGTGCGGTAGAATTTTTCTTCATTTCCTTGTGCTTCAAGGGCAATGCGAGGCAGATTCAGACTTACCACGCCTAAATTATTGCGGCCATCATGCACTTCATGCTCGTTTTCTTCATAGGTACCCAAGAAGCTACGACAACCCATTGGGGCTTTGAATGAGCCTGTGACTTTAACCACTTGATCATAGTTTAAAATATCGGGATACATGCGTTTTGATGAGCATTCTAATGCCAGTTTTTTTATGTCATAGTTTGGATCTTGTTCGTTTTGGTTCACACCTTTTTTAATGGTAAAGACCAGTTTAGGGAAGACCGGTGTTTTATGATTTTTACCCAAACCACGAATACGGTTTTTCAAAATCGACTGTTGAATTAAACGTTCTTGCCAACTTGTGCCTAAGCCAAAACCAAAGGTAACAAACGGCGTTTGACCATTTGATGTATGGAGCGTATTAACTTCATATTCAAGGGATTGAAATGCGTCAAAACATTCTTTTTCAATTAGCGCTTTTGCATAACCTTCCGCATCCGGAATTTGCCATTGGGCGGCATTTTTCAAATGTTTTTCAAAACTGAGTTGAACATACGGTGCAAGCACTTCATCAATGCGATTGATGGTTGTACCGCCATAAATATGGCTGGCTACTTGAGCAATAATTTGTGCGGTAACCGCTGTTGCTGTGCCAATAGATTTCGGTGGTTCAATTTCGGCATTACCCATTTTAAAGCCATGCGAAAGCATGCCTTTTAGATCAACGAGCATGCAGTTAAACATCGGGAAAAATGGCGCGTAATCTAAGTCGTGATAGTGGATTTCCCCTTTTTCATGGGCTTCAACAACATCTCTTGGCAGAATATGACGTTTAGCATAATGTTTTGCCACAATACCTGCCAGTAAATCACGTTGGGTAGGGATAACTTTCGCATCTTTATTTGCGTTTTCATTAAGCAATTCCACGTTGCTTTGCTCAATCAGCCCTTCAATTTCTTTGGTTAATTGGCTGCGTTTTTCACGTGCCAGGTCGCGATCGTGACGATATTCAATATAAGCACGTGCAATTTGTGGATACTTGCTTGTCATTAAGTGATTTTCAACAATTTTTTGAAGCTGGTTGATATCAATTTCATGCTGATAATGACTAAAAATTTCAGTATTAATCTGCTGGCTCAGATCATGGATATACATTTCATCAACAATATTGACCGCACTTGCTGCTTTTTTGATTGCATTAGTAATACGTTGTAGGTCAAACCCAATTCGTGAACCATCACGCTTAATCACGAAGAAAGCATTCATTTTATGACTCCTATATAGGCTAATTAAAAAAAAACAAAAGCACTATATATAGTTTTATTTAATAGGTCAACACACAATATGTAGTGTTATTTGATGTTTTTTGATGCTTAAAATTGAGGCGAGACCTTGATAAATCTGGAAAGCAATAGTGTTTTTATTGAGAATTATTCTCAAATTATTTTTTGATAAATTTGATCGGCGTCAAGGTTTTTGACAATAAAAAACGGACGAAAAATCGTCCGCTCTTTTAGTCTTAGAAAAGAATTAAGCTGCAACCATTACCATGGCTGGGCGAATTACTCGACCATTTAAGGTATAACCTTTTTGTAAAACGGTGGTGATTTGATTCGTTGCAAAGCCTTCTGCTGGTTGCATAGAGATGGCTTGGTGAAGATCCGGATTAAAGGTGTCACCCACTGAACCAACAGGCTCGACACCAAAGCGAGAAACTGTTGAGAGTAACTCTTTTAAAGTCAGCTCGACACCATCGAATAAGGCTTTGATGTTTTCATCTTCCTTATTGGCAGGCGTTGCAAGCGCGCGCTCTAAGTTATCAATGGTATTTAAAATGTCTTTTGAGAATTTTTCGAGCGCAAATTTATGTGCTTTTTCGATGTCTTGTTCACTGCGGCGGCGCATATTGTCAATTTCAGCACGCGTGCGAAGCAATAAATCTTGCTCTTTTTTAGAGGTTTCTTCTACTTGCGCTTTTAATTGCTCTTCAAGCTCTTGTACGCGGGCGATTGCTTCTTCTAACGGATCTTCCGTTGGGGTAGTTTCTTGCTGAACTTCTTCAACAAGTTCTTCATTTTCATTTAAGTTTTGTGCTTGTTCTGACATCTTTTTCTCCATTTATCAAAAATTAGTGCTATTTTAGCAAAACTGAATTGCTATTTTAGCAAAACTGAATTGCTATGTAATATAATGGCTAAAATTTTAAATTCAAGTGCGGTCAAAAATTGGTAAGTCTGTACTTGGGAGCAATCATAGTTATGGATGAATTAGTCAAATCATTTAAAACCATCGCCTTGATGGGAAAACCACGTCGCGACATTAATTTGCAAATGCATAAAAACTTGTATCAGTGGCTGAAAGAGCGAGGATATCAAGTTTTAGTCGAAAAAGAAGTGGGTGAAAAATTCGGTTTACCGGAAGAGGTGTTAGCAACCGTTGAAGAAATTGGAGAACAAGCTCAACTCGTGATTGTAATCGGTGGTGATGGCAATATGCTAGGGCGTGCTCGCATTTTGGCTAAATATAATATTCCAATGATTGGTATTAACCGAGGCAACTTAGGCTTTTTGACCGATATTGACCCGAAAAATGCTTATGCGCAGCTTGAAGCGTGTTTAGAACATGGTGAATTTTTTGTAGAAGAGCGTTTTTTATTGGAAGCTAAAATTGAACGAAACGGTGAAATTATCTCCAGTAGCAATGCCGTAAATGAGGCGGTGATTCACCCAGCTAAAATTGCGCACATGATTGATTTCCATGTTTACATCAATGATAAATTCGCGTTTTCTCAGCGTTCAGATGGTTTGATTGTTTCCACACCAACAGGTTCAACGGCTTATTCGCTTTCCGCAGGCGGCCCGATTTTAACGCCAAATTTAAATGCGATTGCCCTTGTGCCGATGTTCCCACACACACTTTCTTCTCGACCATTAGTGATTGATGGCGATAGCAAAATTTCAATTCGTTTTGCGGAACATAATACATCTCAATTAGAACTGGGATGTGATAGTCAAATTGCGCTAGATTTTTCTCCTGATGATATCGTTCACATTGAAAAAAGCCCGCATAAACTGCGCCTATTACATCTAAAAAATTATAATTATTACAATGTATTAAGTACAAAGCTAGGCTGGCTTAAAAATTTCTAATCTAAAAATTTAAAAATCTCTTTACTGTATATTGTAACAGTTATAATATATGAATATACAGTTAAGGAGATTTTTTTATGCTAACCCAACTTACCATCAATAATTTTGCAATTGTTCGTCAATTAGAGATTGAATTGGCGAAAGGAATGTCTGTGATCACGGGGGAAACCGGCGCAGGGAAATCCATTGCTATTGATGCGTTAGGATTATGCTTGGGGCAGCGTATTGAAACCTCTATGGTTCGAGAAGGGCAGGAAAGAGCCGAAATCTGCGCCACATTTTTTATTGAGTCAACTAACCCCGCTTATCAATGGTTGCAAGCGCAAGAATTGCAAGATCCTGATAATCCCTCCGATTGTATTTTACGCCGCGTTATTAATGCAGATGGGCGTTCTAAAGCCTTTATCAATAGCACACCCGTATCGGCTTCCCAATTAAAAGAAATAGGACAATATCTTATTCATATTAATGGGCAGCACGCTTCACAATTATTATTAAAAAATGACTACCAACTTCAGTTAGTGGATACATTTGCACATCACCATGATTTACTCGCTCAAATGCGAGAAGCTTATCAAGCGTGGAAAAATCTTCAAACACAAGTTAAAACTTTCCAACAAAAAGTTGCCGAAAATGAAGCGAAGAAACAACTTTTACAATATCAGGTAGAAGAGTTGGATGAGTTTGCACTTCGTCCAAATGAATATTTGGAATTGGAAGAGGATCAGCATCGTCTATCAAATAGCGAACAATTGACACAATTATCTCAATCAGCCTTACAGCTACTCAGTGAAAATGAAACAGTGAGCATTGATTCTATGCTTTATCGTGCGACACAGTATATTGATGAATTAAGTGAGTTAGATCCTCGATATGCTTCCGTTCAAACAATGTTGAATGATGCACTCATCCAAGTGCAAGAGGCGACAAGTGAAGTTCAACATCTTGCTTCTCATATTGAGCAAGATCCGATGCTACTACAAGAGATTGAGCAACGTTTAGGACAAGCTTTACAACTTGCACGAAAGCATAATGTCAAACCTGAAGAGTTGGTGGAGTGGCATCAAAAATTAAAAGCAGAATTGACCGCACTTTTAGATTTTTCAGAAAGTGAAGAACGCCTGATTCTAGAAGAAAAAGCCGCCTTTGAGAAAATGCAAAATACGGCAAAACAATTACATGAAAGCCGTTGCCAAGCTGCAGAGAAATTAGCCCAACAAGTGACGAATTCCATTAAAGGGCTTGCAATGGAGAATGCCGAGTTTTTCATCGAAGTGAATTCAGATTTAACGAAAGTTGCGGCAAATGGGGCAGATAATATCGTCTTTACTTTACGCAGTAATTTAGGACAACAAGCGCAACCGTTAACAAAAGTAGCATCAGGTGGTGAGTTGTCTCGTATTTCATTAGCTATTCAAGTATTAACATCGGATCAATCGGCGATTCCAACGCTGATCTTTGATGAAGTTGATGTTGGTATTAGTGGGAAAACAGCGAGTGTAGTGGGTAAATTGTTGCGTCAATTAGGCGATAAGTGCCAAGTACTGTGTGTGACCCATTTACCACAAGTGGCGTGTCATGGGCATCATCAATTTAATGTTGAGAAATTTACCGTTGATGATAAAACAGAAACCAAAATGACCGCACTTTCTCAAGAAGAACGCGTTCCTGCCCTTGCAAGATTACTCGGTGGTAGTGAAATTACGGATCTTGCTTTAGCGAATGCACAAGAGATGTTGGATTTAGTCAAGTAAAATGAGGTAAATGAATGGGCGTTTTATAGTTCATTCAATGCATTAATAACTCGAATTTCGTCAAACTGCTCAAGTTGTTCTTGTCTAATTTCAATTTCTTGAAGTTGACCGGATTGTAGTAAATATTCCCTTTGTGTGCCTTTTAATAAAGGGGTATTCGGTGTGAACCATTGAGTTCCGTTTCTAAAGGCGAGATTACCAATAGAGCAGTCTGTGACAAATCCCTCTTTAATAATAATGATTTCATCAGCCTCTCCCTTTTGTGCAAATAAGGTATTGATAAGTTCACGGTCAGCATATTTGAGCGAATAATCAATTTCATTACAGACTATGGGCTTGAATACACGATGTGTTTTAGGGGTATATTCAACGTATAAAATTTTGGTTTGATGAGCGTTGTAGTCAATTCGACAGCGAACAAGCTTATTATGTAGCTTCTTAGGTACTTGAATTAGATCTAAAAGATTAAAAAAAGTGACCGCACTTTTTCCATAATAAGTGATAAGGCTACGCTCATAGCGTGCTTGATGCAGAGCAATATTTTTAATTTTGCCATTTTCAATGGCGATGGTTTCAAATAAAGGGAACATTACTTTTCCTTTTGGATTGGAAGGTAAACTTTGGCAATCAGCTCTTGATATTCGTCTTCAAGTTGGCTTTGAATGGTAATGCCACCACCACTACGAAAATAAAATTTATCACCTCTTTGTTCAATAAAGCGAATTGCGACGGCACTATTTAGGCTTTCGCCATCAAAAATACCGAAAATTCCTGTGTAATAACCTCGTTCTTGCTTTTCAGCTTGTTGGATAATGGAAACTGTTTTTTCTTTAGGCGCTCCGCTAATTGAGCCAGCAGGTAAAAGTGCGGCTAATATTGAGCCAATTTTATTTTGCCAATTATCTTCTAATTCACCGTAAATTTCTGAACTGGTTTGTAGTATTTCGCCTTGTTCTGTGTAAATACTATCGATGTAGCGAAAACGAGATACTTTGATATTTTTGGCAACCATTGCAAGATCATTACGCATTAAATCGACAATGGTGTAATGTTCTCGTTGCTCTTTTTCATCCTTTAACAAATTAGCTTTGGCATTAGGCTGGCTCGCATCAATCGTTCCTTTCATAGGATAGGTGTAAATTTTGTTTTGTCGAATTTGCACAAAGGATTCAGGTGAAAAGCAGACAAATTGCTCCTTAAAAAGTAATTTATAGGGCGCCTCAACTGAATGGAAAATTTGGATTAAATCCCCATTTAATTTGATTTCGGTAGGATAAGTGAGATTGAGTAAATAGGAATTACCTTTTTGTAATTCGTGTTGAACAAGATGAAATCCTTGTTCATATTGATGTAATGTAATGGGTTTTTTATCAATGATAGACAAAGCAAAGTGCGGTTGATTTTCAGTGATATTTTTTACGCCTTGAATATCCCAAATCAGCCCTTTTTCAGCGCTTTCATCAAAAGAACAAATAAGCGGTTTCTTCTGTTCAAAATCAATTAAGAAGAAAAAAGGTTGGCGTAATGCACCATAAGTATTAGCTTGCTGAATAAATGTTTGCATGGCTTGTAGATAAAAAAATAAAAAGGATTTTAACGCAGAATCGCTATAATGTTGAAATGAATTTAGTCACCGAATTATGGCACTAGCCCGTATGAAAAAAATTTTAGTTATCAATAACCATGATTCTTTTACTTATAATTTAGTGGATCTCATTCGCCAATTACAGGTGCGTTTTGATGTGGTAAGTGTTGAAGATTTATCATTAGATTGTGTAGAAGGTTATACACATATTTTAATTTCTCCAGGACCAGATGTTCCAAGCGCGTATCCACAATTATTTGCGATGTTAGAACGGTTTTATCAAACAAAATCGATTTTAGGTGTTTGCTTAGGACATCAAACCCTTTGTAAATTCTTTGGCGGAGAACTTTATAATTTGTCAAGTGTGAGACATGGGCAGAAACGCCGCTTAAAAGTGCGGTCAAATTCAGGCTTATTTTTAGGGCTTCCTGCCGAATTTGAAATAGGTCTTTATCATTCCTGGGCAGTACAAACTGAGAGTATACCAGATACATTAGAAATTACAGCTGTTTGTGATGATGAAATCGTGATGGCAACACAGCACAAAAATTTACCCATTTTTTCTGTGCAATTTCATCCTGAGTCTTACATGTCAGAATTCGGTGAACAAATGTTACAAAATTGGTTAAATTTCAAAAATACTTGATAGGAATGCTTGCGTATTAGTCAAAAAAGCGTATTATAGACGTCTATACGTCAATACATCCAAAAAGAAGAGAACTTATGTCTAGCTATTTATTTACTTCTGAATCTGTTTCAGAAGGACATCCAGATAAAATTGCCGATCAAATTTCTGATGCGGTACTTGATGAAATTTTAAAACAAGATCCTAAAGCACGTGTGGCTTGTGAAACCTATGTCAAAACAGGGATGGCGTTAGTCGGTGGTGAAATTACTACATCAGCATGGGTTGATATTGAAAATCTCACTCGCCAAGTCATTTGTGATATTGGTTACAAACACTCAGAGATGGGCTTTGATGGCAATTCTTGTGCGGTATTAAATGCGATTGGTAAGCAATCATCTGATATTAATCAAGGTGTGGATCGTGAGAATCCATTAGATCAAGGTGCGGGTGACCAAGGGATTATGTTTGGTTATGCAACAAATGAAACCGAAGTCTTGATGCCTGCGGCGATTACTTATGCACATCGTTTAATGGAAAAACAAGCCGAAGTGCGTAAAAGTGGAAAACTAGCGTGGTTACGCCCAGATGCGAAAAGCCAAGTGACCTTAAAATACGAAGATAACAAAATTGTGGGTGTGGATGCAGTCGTCCTTTCAACACAACATAGTGAAGAAGTCTCACAAAAAGAAATTTATGAAGGCGTGATGGAAGAAATCATCAAGCCAATTTTGCCAAGTGAATGGTTATCTCAACAAACAAAATATTTCATTAACCCAACAGGGCGTTTTGTGATTGGTGGCCCAATGGGAGACTGTGGTTTAACGGGTCGTAAAATCATTGTTGATACCTACGGCGGAGCTGCTCGTCATGGTGGAGGTGCATTCTCGGGTAAAGATCCATCAAAAGTAGACCGTTCAGCCGCTTATGCCGCACGTTATGTGGCAAAAAATATTGTTGCAGCAGGTCTTGCAGATCGTTGTGAAATTCAACTTTCTTATGCAATTGGTGTGGCAGAACCAACATCGATCATGGTAGAAACCTTTGGTACAGGAAAAGTATCAAACGAAGTATTGGTTAAGTTAGTGCGTGAATTCTTTGATTTACGTCCTTATGGTTTAATTAAAATGTTAAATTTAATTCAACCAATCTATCGCCAAACTGCTGCGTATGGACACTTCGGTCGTGAACAATTCCCATGGGAAAAAGTGGATCGTGCTGAAGAGTTGCGTGCAGCAGCGGGTCTAAAATAAGTGAATTAAATATATATGATAAAAACCGCTAATTTAGCGGTTTTTGTTTACTTAACATGATGATGTCATCTCAAACTCAGTTTCGGCATTTAAAAATGCAGGTACAGCGCAAACTTGCAGAAACATTACAACTCGCTGAAAATCACTTTCAACGGAAATTTCCTATTCCCACAATCAGTTATGACTTGCGAGGTGTAAAGGCTGGTGTTGCCTATTTACAGAAAAATGAGATTAAATTTAATCGCACTTTGCTACTTGAGAATTCAGATGAATTTATTCGTCAGGTGGTTCCACACGAATTAGCCCATCTTATTGTGTATCAAGTATTTGGTCTGATGAAACCACATGGACAGGAATGGCAAGCGGTGATGACACAGTTATTTAATCTCCCGGCTGATACTTGCCATCAATTTGATGTAGGGAATGTACAAGGCAAAATGTTTGCTTATCAATGTGAATGTCAGACTCATTACTTAACGATTCGGCGGCATAATCGTATTCAACGCGATAAAATTGCTTATTTATGCCGAAAATGTCACGAAAAATTGGTTTTTCATAGTGAAAATTAATAAGCAGTATGGTATATTTCTAGTGTTTTCAATCAAATAACAGGGGTTATCCAATGAAAAAATCATTATTAGCTATCGTTGTCGGAGCATTAGCGGTTGCTTCAACTGCAAATGCAGGTTTATATGCAGAAGGTGATCTTGGTCTTTCAAGAACTAAATTGACCAATGGTGGTTCAAGCAAAACTAAAATTGAGCCACGTGTTGCAGTAGGTTACAAATTAGGTAATGTACGTGTAGCAGGTGATTATACTCATCACGGTAACTTCCAAGGCACTAAAGTTCAAGGTTTAGGTGCGACAGTATTCTATGACTTCGATACCAACTCTCAAATTGAACCTTATGTTGGTGCTCGTCTTGCGGCTAACCGTTTCAAATTTGAAGACCGCGCAGAACAACGTTATAAAAGCTCTTCTGAAACCAAAGTGGGTTATGGTGTAGTTGCGGGTGCTAAATATAAATTAGCAGACAAAGTGTATGCAAACGGTGGTTTAGAATATAACCGTTTAGGTAGCTTTGACGATACTAAAGTGAATAACTATGGCGCTAAAGTGGGCGTAGGTTACGAATTCTAATTTCCCTTTTGAAAAGTGCGGTTGATTTTCACCGCACTTTTTCTTTTGGATATATAAGTTGTATAGGTTAATCTATTTGTGATTAATTCATGTAGGAGTTAAAATCCTCGTTCTAGATGAAATCGAGGATTTTTTATTTTTAGAGGTGAGAATATGATTATCGTTTATGGCATTAAAAACTGTGATACAGTGAAAAAAGCATTGAAGTGGCTAACTGAACATAATATTCAACATAAATTACATGATTATCGTGTGGATGGATTAGATACTCAATTCTTACAACAAGCAGAAGCACAATTTGGTTGGGAAAATTTAGTCAATAAACGTAGTACGACTTGGCGTAATCTTGATGAAAATATGAAAAATACACTCTCGAAATCTACCGCACTTTCCGTATTAGCTGAAAATCCAACGTTAATCAAACGCCCGATTATTTTGCAAGATGGTAAAGCATTGATTGGCTTTAACGAAAAAGAATATAGCGTAGCATTTAAGTAGTATTAAAGTAGGAAAATTTATTTTTGCTTACTTATTAGAGCTATTAATTTTATTTGAAAGGAAATATAAAGATGAATAATGCCTTACAAAAGGCTATACCGCGTTTTTTTATTGGGAGCTTTTTTATTGCATTGTTATGTGCAGTCATTATTTCTGAATTTGTTGGAGAGGCATTTTTTCTTTCTTTTCTTATTTCATTTATACCTGGGGTGATGACAACACTTATCTTTTTTGTTACTCGGGAAAAAGCAAGTCGCTATTATGGGCGGTATTTATTGGTGGCATTTTTTATGCCTTTTTTAATTCCTATTATCGTCGGATTATCTTTATTTTTTGTTGATTTAGATTGGAATAGCACTGTTGACACCATTATAGGTGCTTATTTTTTATTAGGTCTTCCTTGCGCTATTTTAGGGATAGTTCAATTGGTGTTAGCTGTCGTATGTTTGCCAGAAATGCATCGTAAAGTGTAATCTTTTCACCTTGCATTTTGTTTTTAATAAGAATAAGATTCATTACAGTGTTATTGCAAGTTCAATCACTGATGTGATAAATATTTCATAGCAGTTGGTTATTTTTTTGGAATTGTTTATGTGATTGAATTGTAACTTTTCTTAATTAATTGCCAAACAAAGGATTGATTATGCATAACAAATCTTATTTTGCTCTCCTTCCACTTCCATTTTTCTTATCTAATGCTTTTGCTGAAGATGCACAGCCTGTAACATTGTTGGATCCTATTGTGGTCACCGGTGTTACTCAGACGAATGCTAATTCAGTCAAACTTAATCCTAAAACAACGCTTCAACCTTTACCTGCTGGTGATGGAGCCGATTTACTACAATCAGTAGCAAATATGAGCGTGATTCGCAAAGGGGGAAGTTCTGGAGATCCGCTCTTTAGAGGATTGGGGGGATCTCGTTTAAGTATTCAAGCGGATGATCAATTTATTTATGGAGGATGTAGCAATCGTATGGATCCTCCAACTGCTTATATTTTCCCATCCGCTTATGATGAAGTAGTTGTTACTAAAGGACCTCAAACAGTCACACAAGGCACGGGTCTAGTGGCTGGAGCAGTACATTTTGTTCGTAAAGAACCTGAATTTGATACGCAAAACACTTATTTAAATGGCAGTGTAACCCTTGGTGGAAATAAACGCCGTGATGCTTATTTTGATGCGATGGCTGGTGGTAAATATGGTTATTTACGTACGAGTATGTCACACAATGAGGCAGGAAATTACAAAGATGGCGATGGCAATCGAGTTCATTCCTCTTTTGAACGCCGTAATCAAATGTTACAGCTTGGTTTCACACCGACAGAAAATACCTTATTGACAGGAACTTATGAACGGAGTAGAGGCGAAGCAGCTTATGCAGATCGAATGATGGATGGGAGTAAGTTTGATCGTGATGCGTGGAATGTTCGATTTGTACAACGAAATATTACACCATGGTTCACTGAACTTGAATTACGCTACGGTCAAAGTAAGATAGATCACGTGATGGATACTTATAGTATGCGTTATTTAAGCATGATGGGAAATCAAGTTAAAAAAGCCATGAACCCAAAACGTGAAACAAATACGGGACACTTAAAGGCAACTTTTGATTGGCCGGATATTAATTTACAGATTGGCATTGATTATATGCGTGACAAACACCTTGCGCGTATGGAAATGAAAGGGGAAGGTTACACGCATAAACCTTATCAACCGCAACAAAACTTCACCCAATGGGGCGGATTTGCAGAAGGAGCATGGACGATAAATGATAGCCGTAAATTCATTGCAGGTTATCGTTATGATGAAGTAAAGGCTGAATATGACACCTTAATGACAAATCATCCGAATAAAAAACGTACTTATGATTTACATGCGGGCTTCTTCCGTTGGGAAGAAGAGATTAATGGCATTAAATATTATGCTGGTCTTGGTGTTGCAGAGCGTGCACCGGATTATTGGGAGCGCCGTGCAAGTCAAGTGTTGAATAAAGAACAAAACCGTCAAATTGATACGGGATTAATTTGGAAAAATGATGCCTTTGATTTTTCTGTATCGTTATTTGGTAGTGATATTCACGATTTTATCATGTTAGAACGGGTAGGTAAAAATGTCTCAGCTCGTAACATCAAGGCAACTCGATTAGGCGGCGAAATTGAAGGCAAATGGAGATTTGCTCGTCACTGGGAAATCGGTAGTAGTCTTGCTTATACTTATGGTAAAAATCGCACGGACGACCGTCCACTCGCTCAAACTCCACCATTAGAATGGAAAAACTCATTAACTTGGGATAATGAAACCTTGAGTGCAGGAGTTTTATGGCGATTGGTTTCGGCCCAAAAACGCTATGCAACGGGACAAGGCAACATTATTGGGCAGGACATCGGTGCTTCCGCTGGCTTTGGAACGTTATCCTTTAATACTGGGTGGAAAATTAATAAATATGCCACTTTGCAGGGCGGAATTGATAACTTATTTAATAAATCCTATGCAGAATTTGTAAGTAAAGGCGCAGATCCTTCAGCGGGGCTTCAAACTGTTCGAGTGAATGAGCCAGGACGTCAATATTGGTTACGTTTGCAAGTTCAATTCTAGGATTCTTCATAAACTAATAAAAAACGGATAACGAGGTTGTCCGTTTTTTATTTGAACAGATTTAAATTAAAGGAAAATTTTGTTAAATTAGACCGCACTTTTAGTCATAAACAAATATTATGAAACAAAAAACTATTGAGCTTGCACAAGCATTAATTCGTCGTCCCTCTATTAGCCCAAATGATGAGGGTTGTCAGCAATTGATTGCTGAGCGTTTGGAAAAACTCGGCTTTCAAATTGAATGGATGCCTTTCAACGATACGTTAAATTTATGGGCGAAGCATGGTGCTGGTGAGCCTGTTATTGCCTTTGCAGGGCATACCGATGTGGTGCCGACAGGAGATGAAGCGCACTGGACTTATCCGCCGTTTTCTGCCGAAATTGTAGATGATGTGCTTTATGGTCGTGGTGCGGCAGATATGAAAGGCTCATTAGCAGCAATGATTGTGGCGGCAGAAGAATATGTGAAAGCTAATCTGAATCATAAAGGAACGATTGCTTTGTTGATTACTTCTGACGAAGAGGCTGCCGCGAAAGATGGCACGGTACGTGTTGTCGAAACCTTAATGGCGCGCGGTGAGAAAATCACTTATTGCATGGTAGGCGAGCCATCTAGTTCAAAAACATTAGGCGATGTAGTCAAAAATGGCCGTCGTGGTTCAATTACGGGTAACCTTTACATTCAAGGTATCCAAGGTCATGTAGCTTATCCTCATTTAGCGGAAAACCCAATTCACAAAGCCGCACCTTTCTTGCAGGAGTTAACCACTTATCAATGGGATAATGGTAATGAATTTTTCCCGCCAACTAGTTTACAAATTGCGAATATTAATGCTGGCACAGGGAGTAATAATGTCATCCCTGGTGAGCTTTATGTGCAATTCAATTTACGTTATTGTACGGAAGTGACCGATGAAGGCATTAAGCAGAAAGTGGCGGAAATGCTTGAAAAACATGATTTGAAATACCGTATTGATTGGAATTTATCGGGTAAACCATTTTTAACGAAACTAGGCAAATTATTAGATGCATTAACGACGGCTATTGAGCAAACAACCGGTATTGCACCACAAGCAGAAACAGGCGGTGGCACCTCTGATGGGCGTTTTATTGCGTTAATGGGCGCTGAAGTGGTGGAGTTTGGGCCGCTTAATGCGACGATTCATAAAGTGAATGAATGTATAAACGTTGATGATCTTGCCAAGTGCGGTCAGATTTATCATCAAATGTTAGTGAATTTATTGGACAAGTAAGATGAAATTAACGCCTGAAATGTTAACTGGCAAATCTCGTGAACATTTGATTAATTTGCCTACACCTCATTCTCCGAATCATTTTTTGCAAGCAGAGGCAATGAAAGCGTTTCAAGGATTGCAGCAAAGTGCGGTCAAAAATGGCTTTAATTTGCAACCCGCGAGTAGCTTTCGTGATTTTGAACGTCAACAACTCATTTGGAACGGTAAATTTAACGGTGAACGCAAGGTTCATGATGATGCGGGAAATCCATTAGATTTAGCGTTGTTAGATGATTGGCAAAAAGCACAGGCCATTTTACGTTGGTCAGCGCTCCCAGGGGGAAGTCGTCATCATTGGGGAACAGAAATCGATATTTTTGATCCTGATCTTTTGCTTCAAGGTCAATCTTTACAACTTGAACCTTGGGAATATGAAAAGGGTGGTTATTTTTTTGAACTTAGTGAATTTCTTACTGAAAATCTACCGCACTTTGATTTTGCTTTGCCATTTATCAGTCAGCCAGAAGGTAAAAAAATTGGCCGAGAGCCTTGGCATATTAGCTATTTACCGTTGGCAGAGCAGGCATCACGATTATTTACGCCAGATGTGCTATTGCAGGTTTGGCAGCATGAAACCGTGGCTGGAAAAGAAACGTTAATTGCACATTTGCCTGAGATTTTTGAGCAGTATGTGGTTTAATAAAAACGCAGCAAGTCGCTGCGTTTTTTTATGGTTTGATTAATTCTTTTCCAAGGATTTATGTTGAATTTTCACATTCTTACCTTTGGCTTGGAAATATTCACCAATTTGTTGAGCGATGTAAACAGAACGATGTTTGCCACCCGTACAACCAATGGCAATGGTTAAATAGCTTCGATTATTTTGCTCTAACATCGGTAACCACGTTTCAATGTAATTACGCGTTTGGTAGATAAAATTATTCACTTCATCATGTGCAAGTAAAAATTGTGCAACGGGTTCATCAAGCCCTGTCATTGGACGAAGTTCTGGATCCCAGTGCGGGTTAGGTAGAAAACGCACATCAAAGACATAATCGGCATCAAGCGGAATGCCATATTTAAAGCCAAACGATTCAACCACGATTTTAAGCTCTTTATCTGTATTACCCCGTAAAACCTCTCTTAAACGTTCAGATAACGAATGAGTAGAAA
>JAWHBY010000047.1:0-16342 GCA_032568935.1 Parahaemophilus parainfluenzae | reverse complement strand
AGAATAGGAAAGAATATGGGAATTGCTCATAGAAAGCAGCGAAAACAACAAATTGGTGTGAGTAAACAACAAGATAACCTCTATTTTGTTTGGCTAGATCAATTCAACAAAGTTCAATCAATTTGCTTAAATACGCAACACAAAGATATTTTTTCCCAGTTATTGCCTCATTTGCCACAAAAAAACAGTCAATGCTGTTTTGTTGGTGCCATTTCGCCCCACTTAACTTGGTCTAAAACGCTCATTCTACCACAAACACTCAATGCCCAGGAATGTGAACAACAATGTCGTTTTATTTTGCAAAAAGAATTGCCGATTCCTTTGGATGAATTATGGTTTGATTATCTGACCACGCCATTAAAACAAGGTTTTCGTTTGGATATCACGGCTATTCGACAAGAAAGCGCCAATGCAGAATTGGCAAAATATTTACCGTTAAAATTGACCGCACTTGATTTACTGAATCACAGTGTTTTACGTGCATTTTATGCCATTTTAGGTCAAAAGCCGATTAACACCTTATTTCTATATCAAGATCAACAAGGATGTCTCGCCGTTTGTGAACGCTTACAACAACGACAAGTTTTGCAATCTCAAGGTGATTTATCCGAACTTTATCAACAATTTATCCAGCGTTTTCCTGAAACGATAGAACAGATTTATGTGTATCAAACGCCCGATATGTTGAATTCAGACACAATCGAATTACAGCCTCAGGATTGGCAGCGTATCGAAACAGATTTTCCTTTCATCGCCTTAGGTAATGCACTGTGGCAAACGGATTTAAAGCTAGTGGATTTATCCTCAAAAACGACCGCAATTTTGCCTTTAGTTAATCGGGAGAGTGGTGATGTTTAGCCTTAATTTATTGCCTTGGCGCTTAGAACAACATCAAAAGGCCTTTCGTTGTTTTATGTGGCAAGGTTTAATTTGGTTAGCTTGCTCTGTTTTGATTGTCGTTGGATTGAACCAACTCAATGAACAACAAGCGCAAACCCTAAATCAGACAAAAGAAAAACTGACACAAATAACTCATCAAGTCCATCAGAAACGCATTCAAGTTCAACAACTACAACATGATTTGAAAGAAATGAATGAGCTGACAGAAATGGATACAGAATATGTGTATCGCCTGCTTAATTTATTAAGTGAGCTGCCATTACAACAGGGCGAGTTAGATGAATTTACGCTCAATGCGAAGCAAGTTGTCCTTTCAGGCATGACAGAAAGCCAACAAGAGTTTGAGGAGATACATCAATTTCTCAAACGCCATTTTACAGAGGTTAACTTAACTAAGTTTCAGCCAGTGCAACAGCAGTTATTTTTTCAATTTGATATTCATTTATCGGAGTCTGTGCAATGAGGAACTTTATCAATGAGCTAGTTCAAAAAAGTGCACAAAGTTGGTTTGGGAGATGGCTTCGATTACCTCAAATGGTTCATGCTGCCTTTTGGTTGAGTGCATTAAGTGCGGTCATCTTTTTACCTGTTTTTCGTTACGTTGAAAAGAGTAATGAACGACATCGACTTGACGCAGAATTGAGTTTGCAGCAGCAAGAGTGGGATAAACAGGAAAAGATTTTACAAACCTTAAGGCAAAAGTCAGACAGCCGACAACTTTCTCCAGAATTAGCTAATTCTGTGTTGCCGATTAATCAGCATGTACAGACGTTGTTAAATGGGCGACTTCGAGCGTTGGATTTACGTTGGGATTTTTCTCAACATACGTTGTTGCATTTGTCATTGCAAGGCTATTTTGTTGATTTACAGCAATTTTTGACCGCACTTTTAAACGATGTTCCTACACTTTCTTTAACTCAATTAAACATTGAGAAATTAGATGAAGAGGAAAATGCTTCTATTACATGTGAGTTAATTTTCCAATTAAATAAGGACAAATAATGAAAAAGCTTTTCTTAATCTTGATAGCGTTTTTTTCTGTATCAGCATTTTCGCAAGATCCTTTTGATCGTAAACAAAGAGAACAAACCGAATATCCAAAAGAGGGGCTCACCCTACCGCCGGTGTCGGCTTGCGTGTATTCGGAGCCGAGACTGGCGGAGGAACGCCCATTGGCTCAGCTACATATTGTGGGAGTCGTGCAATATGGTAAACAGGCAGAAGTGTTATTTAATGATAATGGGCATATTCTGTCTGCTCAAGTCGGGCAGAGGATCGGAAAGGAAGGCTATTTAGTCGAAAAAGTGAGTAAAAACAGCATGACGCTTCAAGGTTATAAAGCTGGGCAATGTGAACAAACGACCTCAATCATAATGAGATTTTAAAATGATAAAGCAGAAAATAAAAACAAAGTACGGTCAGTTTTTAATGTGTTTTTTGATCCTATGGACAACTTACTCAGCGGCAGAAAATCGCGTGTTTTCACTTCGCTTAAAACAGGCGCCAATGGTTGCAACTCTACAACAACTCGCCCTTGAGCAAAATGCCAATTTAATGATTGATGATGAGCTAGAAGGAACGCTTTCATTGCAATTAGATAACGTAGATTTTGATCGTTTATTACGTTCTGTGGCAAAAATCAAAGGGCTCTCTTTTTATCAAGAAAATGATATTTATTATTTGGGTAAGCCTTCTCAACATGAACAATATGCAGAGAAAATGACAGAACCTATGGCGATTAGCGGAGAAAGTTTGCCTAGTGAAACGCCACTTGTGAGTACAACGGTTAAACTGCATTTTGCCAAGGCCTCTGATGTGATGAAATCTTTAACAACTGGTAGTGGTTCTTTGCTTTCACCTAGCGGCACAATTACATTTGATGATCGAAGCAATGTATTACTGATTCAGGATGATGCACGTTCTGTCAAAAATATTAAAAAATTGATTGCAGAGCTGGATAAACCCATTGAGCAAATTATCATTGAAGCACGTATTGTGACGATTACCGATGAAAGCTTGAAAGAATTAGGTGTGCGTTGGGGCATTTTTAATCCTACTGAGGCAGCCCATCGAGTGAGTGGCAGTTTAGATGCGAATGGGTTTAGCAATATCAGTAATAATTTAAATGTAAATTTTGCGACAACGGTCACGCCAGCTGGCTCATTAGCACTTCAAGTAGCCAAAATTAATGGTCGATTATTAGACCTAGAATTGACCGCACTTGAACGTGAAAATAACGTAGAAATTATAGCGAGTCCTCGCTTACTCACGACCAACAAAAAAAGCGCAAGCATCAAACAAGGGACAGAAATTCCTTATGTGGTGACGAATGGTAAAAATGACACGCAGTCAGTGGAGTTTCGTGAAGCCGTGTTAGGATTGGAGGTCACGCCGCATATTTCGAAGGATAATAATATTCTATTGGATTTATTAGTGAGTCAAAATTCCCCGGGAAATCGCGTGGCTTACGGGCAAAATGAAGTGGTATCCATTGATAAACAAGAAATTAATACGCAAGTGTTTGCCAAAGATGGGGAAACGATTGTATTGGGTGGTGTATTTCACGATACGATCACGAAAGGTGTCGATAAAGTACCATTATTGGGCGATATTCCAGGTATTAAGCACTTATTTAGTAAGGAAAGTGAACGTCATCAAAAGCGAGAGCTTGTGATTTTTGTGACACCTCATATTTTAAAACAAGGTGAAAGAATGGAAATGGCTAAGAAAGAAAAACATTTCAAGCAAATTGAAAAAGTGAAAAAATAAAGTGAGGTCAATTTCTCTTATGTTTTCCTGTTTTTTTCAGTTTAGCTGTGTGCATTGCAAGCGAGCTATTCATATTGGTCGAAATGGATTGTGCAGTCGATGTCAGAAGCAAATTAAAACTTTCCCTTATTGTGGGCGATGTGGTTCACCCTTGCAGCATTATGGAATGGGCTGTGGTCATTGTTTGAGAAATGAACCTGCTTGGGATCGTATTGTGATAATTGGACATTACCTTGAACCGCTTTCTTCACTTATTCATCGTTTTAAATTTCAAAAACAGTTTTGGTTAGATCGGAGTTTATCGCGTTTGCTTTATCTTGCGGTGCGAGAGGCGAGACGAACACATGGACTCTCTCTGCCACAGGCGATTATCCCCGTACCGCTATATCATTTTCGACAGTGGCAACGGGGCTATAATCAGGCTGATTTATTGGCTAATTGGTTAAGTCGTTGGTGTGATGTGCCTAACTGTAATCATGTGGTGAAACGGATTAAACATACTCATACTCAGCGAGGTTTAACGGCGAAAGATCGACGACACAATCTTAAAAATGCTTTTGCAGTGAATACCAAAAAGCCTTTTCCTTATGAACGCGTTGCTTTGGTGGATGATGTGATTACAACCGGCTCAACGTTGGCAGAGATAGCCAAACAGCTTCGAAAATTAGGTGTAAAAGAAATTCAGGTATGGGGTTTAGCGAGAGCTTAAATTCTGTTAAAGATAGGATTCATCTATATCTATAAAAATAGGAATAAATGTAGAAAAAATTGCCATATCGGAGTATTATTCTTAACATATTATATCAAATATTAGGACTTTATTTATGGAACAAATTTTTATTTCAGATGCTGCACAAGCACATTTTCGGAAACTTTTAGATACGCAAGAAGAAGGTACAAATATTCGTATTTTTGTCGTGAATCCGGGTACGCCAGGAGCAGAATGTGGCGTGTCCTATTGCCCGCCAAATTCAGTTGAAGCGACTGATACCGAAATGAAATACGATACTTTTTCAGCATTTGTAGATGAAATAAGCTTACCGTTTTTAGAAGATGCGGAAATTGATTATGTAACAGAAGAGCTTGGGGCTCAACTGACTTTAAAAGCGCCTAACGCAAAAATGCGTAAAGTTGCAGATGATGCGCCTTTAATCGAGCGCGTAGAGTATGTGATTCAAACACAAATCAACCCACAATTAGCTAGCCATGGCGGTAAAATCACGTTAATTGAAATTACTGATGATGGTTATGCTGTTCTACAATTCGGTGGTGGCTGTAATGGTTGTTCAATGGTTGATGTCACTTTAAAAGACGGGGTAGAAAAACAGTTAGTTTCGCTCTTCCCGAATGAATTAAAAGGTGCAAGAGACGTAACAGAACACCAACGTGGTGAACATTCTTATTATTAAGAATAGAAGATAAAAAAGGGCGAATCATTCGCTCTTTTATTTTTTAAGCGGCAGATAATTTCTGTAACAATCGATCCATCGCCCGATATCCTAGCGCTTCTGCTAAATGAGGTTGTTGTATCTCTTTTTCGCCATTCAAATCGGCAATTGTGCGTGAGACTTTCAAAATTCGATGGTAGGCTCTTACTGAAAGCCCTAGCTTATTCAGTGCATTCTCAAGAAATAGTGAATCTTTATCTTGTAATTTACAGTCTCGTTCAATTTCTTTGCTTGAAAGATATGCATTGATCTTGCCTGCTCGAACAAGTTGAATTTCTCTCACTTTTAACACTTTTTCTCTTACTTGTTGGCTTGTTTCACCTCTATCTCCAGTATTCTGTAAGCTACCTTGTGGCAGAAGGGGTACTTCAATGGATAAATCAAAGCGATCTAAAAATGGGCCAGAAAGGCGATTTAAATAACGTATCACTTGTTGTGGCGAGGTGCGGTTATGTGTTCCCGTATAATGCCCCGTTGGACTTGGATTCATCGCTGCAACTAATTGAAAGCGAGCAGGAAATTGGATTTTAGCATTGGCTCGCGAAATAATAATTTCTCCACTTTCTAATGGCTGGCGGAGTGCATCAAGTACTTTACGCTCAAACTCAGGCAATTCATCAAGAAAAAGTACGCCATTATGTGCGAGCGATATTTCGCCTGGTTTTGGAATGGTTCCTCCACCTACTAAGGCTGGCAAAGAGGCACTATGATGTGGTGCTCGAAACGGTCGTTGTTTCCAGTTATGAAAATTTAATTCATTTTGTACTAAACTCGTAACCGAAGCGGTTTCAATGGCTTCTGAATCAGTCATTTCAGGGAGTAATGCGGTGAGACGACTTGCTAACATGGTTTTACCTGTACCGGGAGGACCTAAAAAGAGTAGGTTGTGCTGACCTGCGGCAGCTATTGTTAGTGCTCGTTTAGCATGTTGCTGACCAATAATATCCGTCAAATCTAAGTGATTTTTAGCTGAAAATCCGACCGCACTTTCTTGTGCGAGTAATGAGGCCAAAGGTAATTTTTCTTGATTATTTAAGAATTGCACGACTTCCAAAAGATTTTTAGCGAAATAAGTCTCTTGTTCTGAGACAAGTGAGGCTTCATTGGCATTTTGATAAGCGATAATGGGGGCTCGTTTGGCTTTTTGTGCCGCTAAAATGGCGGGAATCACGCCGTGTACACCACGTAATTCACCTGTTAATGCGAGTTCACCAACGAATTCAAATTGTTTTAAACGGCTACCATCTAATTGATCTGATGCAGCCAAAATACCTATCGCAATGGGTAAATCAAATCGTCCCCCTTCTTTGGGTAAATCAGCCGGTGCAAGGTTGACGGTGATGCGTTTGGCAGGATATTTGAACTGCGCATTCATTAATGCACTTCTGACTCGATCTTGTGCTTCTTTTACAGTTTTTTCGGGGAGGCCAACTAAGGTAAATCCAGGCTTTCCGTTACTTAAGTGTACCTCAATGGTAACAAGAGGGGCTTGTACGCCCATTGAGGCACGGCTATAAACAATGGCAAGAGACATTCAGATTCCTTAAAGTTCGGTCAAAAATAATCAGATTTTCGCACTATAAAAAAAGCACAGAATGAAATCATACATTCTGTGCTTTTTTTGCGATCTTGATCGCAGAAATTACTTTTTCTTTATCAAAAATTACGAAAAAAGTGGCGCAAACCAACTATCTAATTTGGCCGCTAATTTATCAATACCAATTTTATTTTGTGCAGAAAAGGCTTCGACTTGAATATCACCTTGGAAGGGTAAAATCGCTTCACGTACCATTTTGACTTGTTTGCTACGTGCATTTTGGCTGAGTTTATCCGCTTTAGTTAAAAGTAACATGACCGGTAAATCAGCAGAAACAGCCCATTCGATCATTTGTTGATCAAGATCTTTTAACGGATGACGAATATCCATCAGAACAACAAGCCCGCCTAAGCATTCGCGTTTTTGCAAATATTCCCCGAGGGATTTTTGCCACTCGATTTTCATTTTCTCAGGAACGGCAGCATAGCCATAGCCAGGTAAATCCACTAGTTTACAATTCAGTTCCACCTCAAAAAGGTTGATGAGCTGTGTACGACCAGGAGTTTTTGAAGTTCTGGCTAAGCTTTTTTGATTTGTTAATGCATTAAGTGCGGTTGATTTTCCGGCATTTGAACGTCCAGCAAAAGCAATTTCAATCCCTGTATCTTCTGGGATGGAACGAATATTGGGGGCGCTCGTAAGAAAATGCGTTTTATGATAATTTAGTTTAATTTCAGACATAATGGTTCCTTTCATCAATTGACCTTAGCATATCACAAATAGAAAAATTGCTGAAATTATGGGAAAATGCGCGTTTTGCATGATTTAAAGCCTCTTTTATTATATTAATCACTATGGAATCTCAAGAGAATCAATATCGCTGGCCAAAAGCGGAAGCCATTTATCCAGATAGGCCAGGGCGTTCTTACGCGCTTAAGCGCCTACGTTATCGTCTTCGATCTTTTTTACATCAAGGCTCAATTGTTCACTTTGAGCAATTTATTAATCAGCATCCTTTTCTTGTCACATTATTAAATGAGCGTGCAGATTATAGCTACCCATTAGTTTATCGTTTTTTAGATAAACGTTTTAATAGCAAACAGCGTTTCCAAGCTATCTGCGACAATCTACTTTTTTTACCTGAAAAATTGACCGCACTTTCAGTACTCATTTATAAAACGCCATTAAGTTTTGGTGAAGTGATTCCTGATTTTGAGATGACATTGTCGATGACCACGCACCAACCGATGGAAGGCTATTGGGTATTGGAATTATGGCATAAACCACGTAATGAATTAGTGTATTTGCTTACTTTTGCCAAACTTGATGAGGCATTACTTATTTCTGTGGTGCAGGGACCCAATTTTGAAGGTTCCAAAGAGATGGTGAAGCAACTTACAAAAACTTGCCATGGTTTACGCCCTGCTTATTTGATGGTAGAAACGATGAAAGCATTGACGAAAGCATTAGGTTTTAATCAATTGTTAGGTATTCCTCAAAAATATCAAAATAAATCGCGTTTTATTCAAAGTTCACATTATGTTGTAGATTATGATGCGATTTTTTCTGAATCAGGTGGACAGTTGAAAGACTATTGGGAATTGCCTTTAGAGATCGATAGAAATCTTGATGAGGTACCGAGTAAGAAACGTTCTATGTATCGCAAACGCTATGCAATGCTAGATGATTTGGCTAAAGTGATTGAAGAAAAATTAGAATTGTAAAAGTAAAAAGTGCGGCGAATGTTGACCGCACTTTTTGTTTTATAAGACCTTCAAGCAAGCCACAAAATGGCTGTTGTTTTGGCTGGTGAAAGGTGGTTTTTGTTTCGCACAATTTTCATCGGCTTTTAGGCAGCGAGTACGGAACACGCAACCAGACGGCGGATTAATTGGTGAAGGTAGCTCACCTTCAAGTAATTCGATGGACTTATTGCGTTCCAATTTCGGATCGGGAATCGGAACAGCAGACATTAAGGCTTTGGTATAAGGATGTTTAGTGTTGTTATACACTTCCTCATCGCTGCCTAATTCCATGGCATTACCTAAATACATCACCAACACGCGGTCAGAAATGTGTTTTACCACCGCTAAGTCATGGGCGATGAAAATTAATGAAAGCCCCATTTCTTTTTGTAGCGACTTTAATAAATTCACTACTTGTGCTTGAATGGACACATCCAATGCAGAAACGGGCTCATCGCAAATGATCATTTTCGGTTCAATGATTAAGGCGCGAGCAATACCGATACGCTGACATTGGCCACCAGAAAACTCATGCGGATAGCGGTTAATCAAGTTTGGTAAAAGCCCGACTTTCAACATCATCGCTTGTACTTTTTCTTTCACTTCAGCAGCGCTTAAGTGCGGTTGGTAAATTTTTAATGGCTCAGCAATAATTTCACCAATATTCATTCGCGGATTGAGAGAGGCGAGAGGGTCTTGGAAAATCATTTGAATGTCTTTACGCGTTTCTTTCCATTGTTTCGGTGATTGTTTTCGTAAATTTTTACCAAGCCACAAGATTTCCCCTTCACTCGCTTCGACTAAACCGATAATAGCGCGTGCAAGTGTGGATTTACCGCAACCGGATTCACCTACTACACCGAGAGTTTCACCTGCGTAAAGTTTAAAAGACACATCCTTCACCGCTTTTAAGGTTTGCGGTTTGGCGAAGAAAATGGATTTATCGTTTTTAATTTTAAAACTAACGCCTAAGTGATTGACTTCAAGGAGTAATTCTTTGTTATTTGAAATTGTCATAGGGTAAATTTCTCCACGGGTAACCAACAATTGCGTAATTGACCTTCATTAAATGCGGTAAGTTTTGGTGTAGTTTGGCATTGTTCGGTAGAAAATTGGCAACGAGGTGAGAACGGGCAACCTTTTGGCAAATGCAATAAATTCGGTGGATTGCCTGGAATGGTGACCAAGTGCTCTTCATTGCCATCTAAGCGAGGAATTGCATCCATTAAGCCAATAGAATAAGGATGGGTTGGATGATAGAAAATTTGCTCTGCCGTGCCGTATTCCATGGTTCGTCCGGCATACATCACCATCACTTGATCGCAAATACTCGCCACGACACCAAGATCATGAGTAATCATAATAATCGCGGTATTAAATTCACGTTTTAACTCATTTAACAAGGTCATGATTTGCGCTTGAACGGTCACATCTAAAGCGGTGGTGGGCTCATCAGCAATCAGTAGTTTTGGACGACATAATAAGGCCATCGCAATCATCACCCGTTGACGCATACCACCTGAAAACTCGTGTGGATACATGCCCATGCGTTTTTTAGCTTCTGGCATTTTGACCGCATCCAGCATTTTCACCGATTCAGCAAAGGCTGTTTGTTTATCATAACCTTTGTGCAACTGTAGCACTTCCATGAGCTGTTCACCGATTTTCATGTAAGGATTAAGTGATGTCATTGGGTCTTGGAAAATCATGGAAATTTGTTCGGCACGAATTTTATTTAATTCAGCCTTTGGTAAATTAACCAATTCTTTTCCTTCAAAAATGGCCGAGCCTTCCACTGTACCATTGGCCGCCAATAAGCCCATTAAAGCAAAGGCAGTTTGTGACTTGCCTGAGCCACTTTCTCCTACGATTCCCAGCGTGCTTCCTGCATTGAGCGTGAAGTTTAGGTCATTCACTGCGGTGACGACTCCATCTGGTGTTTTGAAGCGAACGTAGAGATTTTTTACATCTAATAAAGGATTCATAATTCGCTCCTATCTATCTTTCGGATCAAGTGCGTCACGCAACCCGTCACCGATAAAGTTAAAACAAAACAGTGTAAGACAAAGGAAAAATGCCGGGAAAATTAATAACCAAGGCGACACCTCCATTTGCGCAGCACCATCACTTAAGAGCGCACCCCAGCTACTCATTGGCTCTTGTGTACCTAAGCCTAAGAAGCTTAAGAATGATTCGAAAAGAATAAGTCCAGGTACTTCAAGCGAGGCGTAAACTGCCACTAAGCCCAATACATTTGGAATGATGTGCTTAAAAATGATTTGGCGACGAGGTATGCCACAAACGATGGCGGCTTCGACGAATTCTTTATTTTTCAAACTAAGCGTTTGACCACGTACGATACGAGCGAGACCAAGCCAAGCAATGGCCCCGATTGCGATAAAAATTAAGAAAATGTTTTGGCCAAAAAGAGTCACCAACAAAATCACGAAAAACATAAATGGAAATGAGCTGAGAATCTCTAAAAAGCGCATCATCAACATATCTGTTTTACCGCCTACGTAGCCTGAAATTGCTCCATAAATTGTGCCGATAGTTACGGAAATGAAAGCACCCGCGATCCCGACCAATAATGAAATACGTCCACCAATAGCAGTACGTATCAATAAGTCTCGACCTGAAGCATCGGTACCGAAGAAGTGATAGCCTTCCATTGTTGGTGGGGAGCTCATCATATTCCAATCGGTATCTTCATAGGTAAATGGGAAGAACCAAGGTGCTACGGTAATAAATACAATAATAAACGCCAAAATAATCAGACTGGCAACGGCCGCTTTATTGCGGAAAAAACGGCGTTTCGCATCTTGCCATAGGCTGCGGCCTTCCAGTTGCATTTCTTCAATACGGTCAGCTACTTGTTCCACAAAATCCGCATTTTTCTGATTAATCGGCTGAGTACGATAATCTGTCATAACTTATCCTTAATAACGAATTTTTGGATCGATGATAGCGTATAAAATATCCACGATCGCATTAAATAAAATGGTTAATGTCCCCACTAAAATAGTGAGACTCAAAACTAAAGAGTAATCACGGTTTAAGGCACCGTTTACAAATAACAAGCCCATGCCAGGCAAACCAAATACGCTTTCGATGACCATTGAGCCGGTAATAATCCCCACAAAAGCAGGGCCTAAATAGGTAATCACAGGTAAAAGAGCCGGGCGTAAAGCATGTTTTAAAATGATTCTTGAGGTTGAAAGCCCTTTGGCTTTGGCAGTACGGATAAAGTTGGAATGCAATACTTCAATCATGGAGCCGCGCATGATACGCGCAATCCCTGCAACATAAGCAATAGTTAAGGAGGCTACAGGTAAAATAATATACATCGCTGAACCGCCATTCCAACCGCCAGCAGGTAACCAACCCAAATAAATGGCGAAAATCAGTACTAAGACTGGTGCGAAGACAAAGCTTGGCATAATGACCCCAAGCATTGAAAAGCTCATTAGAATATAATCCCAGCGACTATTTTGATTGAGTGCGGCGAGCGTACCCGCTGTGACACCTAATACCACTGCAAAGGCAAAAGCGACCATCCCCAATTTTAAGGAAACCGGGAAGGCTGATGCGATTAAATCATTGACCGATTGATCTTTATATTTAAAAGAGGGACCAAAATCGCCTTTGGAAAGATTTTCCAAATAAAGAAAGTATTGTTTATACAAAGGTTCATTCAAATGATACTTCGCTTCGATATTTGCCATGACTTCTGGTGGATAAGCACGTTCTGAGGTGAACGGGCTACCAGGAGCAAGACGCATCAGAAAAAAAGAAAAAGTAATCAAAATAAACAGCGTTGGTAAGGCTTCCAACAGCCGTTTAAAAATAAATTTGAGCATAATAACTCCAACCAAAATGGGCGAAAAGTGCGGTCAAAAAACACGATAATTTTTAACCGCACTTAAATACGAGCAACGAATTAATGTTTAATAATATAAAGGTTGCGTAAGTAAATGTGATCTTGTGGATCTTTGCCAGAATAGCCTTTTACGTAAGGTTTCACTAAGCGTGGATTCACATAGTTAAAGATTGGCACGATACCGAAATCTTTTGCAAGAATTTCTTCGGCTTTCGCGTAGGCTTTCGCACGTCCTTCCGCATCGGTTGCAACATAAGATTCAGCAATGGCTTTATCATATTCTGGGTTAGCATATTTTGCGGTGTTGTTACTCGAATTAGATAAGAAATAGTTGCCGAATGTTGTGGCTTGGTTGTAATCCGCATTCCATCCTGCACGTGCTGCATCGTAACGGCCTGCACGACGGCTATCAATGTAGGTTTTCCACTCTTGGTTTTCTAATTTCACATCAATTAAACCTTTAGTGTTAGCTTTCCACATAGATGCTGCAGCAATGGCCACTTTTTTGTGGTTTTCATTGGTGTTGTAAAGAATGCTGAATTTCAACGGATTTGCTTTGCTGTAGCCAGCTTCTTCTAAGAGTTTAATGGCTTCTTCATTACGTTGTGCCATTGGTTCTTTTGAATAAGCAGGTTGTTGAATGAGCTGACCTTCTTCGATGTAAGTCGGCGTAAACACATAGGTTGGTGTTTGACCTTGACCTAAAACTTTATCGGTGATCACCTTACGGTCAAGGGATAAGTTCAAGGCTTTACGAATATTCACATTATCAAAAGGCGCTTTCTTATTGTTTAATTCGTAAGAATAGGTCGCGAGAGTACGAGTAGTGAATACTTCACCAGGCAACTCTTTTTGTAATTTCGCAAATTGTTCTGGTGGTAGGGCGTAGTTCGTCATATCTAAATCACCTGCGCGATAACGCGCCACATCAGTACTTGGGTTTTCAATGGCGAGGAATGTAGCGCTGTTAATGACAGTCTCTTTATCGTTCCAGTAGAGTGGGTTGCGTTCAAATTCGATTTTTTCATTAATAATGTGGTTAGCCAGTTTATATGCACCATTACCCACGTAGTTTTCTTTTTTCACCCATGCATCACCCAATTTTTCGACCACTTTTTGTGGTAATGGCAATAAGGATTGGTGAGTCGTTAAACTGACTGCATAAGGCACTGGATTGGTTGCATGAACCACAAAGGTGTAATCATCTTTTGCTTCAACACCTAATTCAGCCGGTTTTTTCTTACCGTCAATAATGTCTTGTGCATTTTCTACTTGTAAGTAACTTAAGTAACTTGCATAAGGCGCTGCAGTTGCAGGATCCACTAAACGACGCCAAGCAAACACGAAATCGTGCGCGGTAACGGGATCACCATTTGACCATTTTGCATCTTTACGTAAATGGAATGTCCAAGTTTTAAAGTCTGGTGTGTTTTCCCAGCTTTCAGCTACACCCGGTTGAAGTTTACCTTCAGAGTCTGAGGTGACGAGGCCTTCAAGTAATTGATAAGCAACGCTAGATTCAGGTACACCTTCAGTTTTTTGTGGGTCAAAACTTTGTGGTTCAGCCCCGTTATTGATCACGATATGTTGTTTTTCATCTAATTGCGTTCCCTCAGGTACTATAACTGCTTGCGCAGAATAGGAAAGAGCAAGAGCAATTGCAGAGAAAAGTAGTTTGTGTTGCATTTGAGCCTCCTTGTCATTAGGCGATATTTTTATAAAGAGTCCTTCTCTTATTAGCTCAAAATTTCATTTTTGTAAAGATTTGTAAGGTGATTATTTAAAGAAAAATAACGTTTTGTGATTTGTATCTAATAAATTGCGAAAAAATTGCTAAAAGTGATGGTATGAGAGGGTGAATCTAGAATATATTGGTTTTCCCTATCGTAAATATTTTCATGGACGAATTACCCTTTTAAAGCTAATTATGCTATCGTAAGGCAGTTGAATTCAAACAAATCCATTCAAGGAGAATATAATGACAACTCAGTTAGATTCACTTCGTAGTATGACCGTCGTCGTGGCTGATACAGGCGATATTGATGCAATTAAAAAATACCAACCACAAGATGCAACAACAAACCCATCTTTAATTTTAAGTGCTTCAGCATTACCACAATATACACCATTAATTGATGAAGCGATTACTTATGCAAAAGCGCAAAGTGCGGGTAAAGCACAACAATTAATTGATGCGGAAGATAAATTAGCGGTAAACATCGGTTTAGAAATTTTAAAAATTGTCCCAGGACGTATTTCAACTGAAGTGGATGCGCGTCTTTCTTATGATACCCAAGCAACCGTTGAAAAAGCACGTAAACTTATCTCACTGTATAATGCGGCAGGTATTTCAAATGATCGTATCTTGATTAAAATTGCTTCAACATGGCAAGGTATTCGTGCAGCAGAAATTCTTGAAAAAGAAGGTATTAACTGTAACTTAACCTTATTATTCTCTGAAGCGCAAGCACGTGCCTGTGCTGAAGCGGGCGTTTATTTAATTTCACCATTCGTCGGTCGTATCTTAGACTGGTATAAAGCAAATACCGATAAAAAAGAATATGCATCTGCAGAAGATCCAGGTGTCATTTCTGTAACCAAAATTTATAACTACTACAAAGAATACGGTTATAAAACGGTAGTAATGGGAGCAAGTTTCCGTAATATAGGTGAAATTATTGAATTAGCAGGTTGTGACCGTTTAACTATCGCACCCGCTTTACTTAAAGAATTACAAGAAAATTCAACCGCACTTGTACGTAAACTAGACTACAAAGGTGAAGTAAAAGCGAAACCTCAACCATTAACTGAAGCAGAATTCTACTGGCAACATAACAGCGATGCGATGGCTGTTGAGAAATTAGCAGAGGGGATTCGCAAATTTGCAGTTGACCAAGAGAAATTAGAAGCAATGCTTTTAGCAAAACTTTAATTTTAAGAACATGAAAGTGCGGTTAGAAATAACCGCATTTTTTTATTCTTATCATAAAATGTTCTAACTCTTAATAATTAGTTCTTGACTAACAAGTCAAAGTCATTGAGAATCAAAGACAAGTTTTGCTAAAGCAAAATGGGAACCGCGACTTTTGATACAAAGTGCGGTCATTTTTTCTTTTTTCGGAGCAAATATATGTCAGGTATTTTTGGACAAACTCCTGCTAATCGTCGTCGTTATGGCGTAGCGATTTTTGTTGGTATTATTGCGGGTTTAATTTCTGCATTCGTAAAATGGGGTGCTGAGCATCCATTCCCACCGCGTAGCCCAATCGATTTCTTCGCAGCAGCATGTAAAGTAGACATCACAGGTTTAAGCCAAGATCAAATTCTTCAAGTCTGTTCACGTGCGTTTTTAAACCCACCACACGTATTCTTACGTGATTATTTAGGTATTGATCCAACTCAAGCAGCATTCACTTTTGCAGATCATGGTTTTGACTGGATTGGTGTGACTCACATTACTTTCTCATTAGTATTTGCTATTGCTTACTGTTTAGTGGCAGAACGTTTCCCTAAAATCAAATTCTGGCAAGGTATTGGTGCTGGTTTAATCGCAGATATTTGTGTGCACTACATCACTTTCCCTGCATTGGGTTTAACACCACCTGTTGCAGAATGGCCGTTATATGAACATATTTCTGAATTAGTGGGACACATTTTCTGGTTCTGGACAATTGAGATTATTCGTCGTGATTTACGTAACCGTATTACTCGCGAGCCAGATGCAGAAATTCCATTAAAAAATGCAACTGAATAATTAATCTATATTGCAAAGAATGCCACCGAAAGGTGGCATTTTTGTTTATGCCGGGAACAAAAGTCATTTTTGGAAAACTAAAAAGCACCATGATTAAACATAGCTAACAGAAAAGTCATCTCTAGGTTTTAATAAATTTTTTGTAGTTATCTTTCAAGTTGGTTAGAATAAAGACAATTTTTTGTGATAGGAAAGTGGAATGAAAAAAACACCTTTACTTGCGGTCGGCTTAATGACAACAGTTTTATTAACGGGTTGTGCAACCAAAGCAGATGGTGAACGCAATGATAAATTAGAAAGTTTTAACCG
>JAWHBY010000046.1:0-16605 GCA_032568935.1 Parahaemophilus parainfluenzae | reverse complement strand
TTCCAAGTGTTTTAAAAACATTGAAAAATTTTACCGCACTTTTCAATCTAACCTGGTTTATTTATCTTGCAACGCTGGGGATTTTTCGGTTTCTTCCCAGTCATCATTAACTTCGTTAATTAAGCCTTCTGAAGCCAGTTGTTCATTAAGTTCTTGTTGTTCTTTAACAGCTTTATCATAACGTTGCATCTGTTGTTTGTAAGAAAGCGTATTCCAAAAAGCTTTTTGTTCCGCGATGGCACGGTTGATTTTCTTCCGACTGGAAATAGGAAAACGAATAAAACTGAAACTATTACAAAAAGCAATACCGGGACGAAGCCATGGCGTGCGATAAAATCTACCAATATGTTTTAAAAACTCAGGGTTTTCTTGAGTAAAAAACTCTCGCATGGCTTTAATCAGATGCATATTATGCAGAGGATTTGGCAGGGGATAACAACCTAAAAGTTCAGCCTCGGTGTATTTCCCTTCCACTACAAGTCCCGTCATCAATAAAGCAAACTGTTTACGGCTACCGAACATATAAAAGCTGAAGCGGTTATATTTCATGCCCATCAACGGATCGCCTTTATCCGGCACTGGAATGACAAAAATTTTATGAAATGCCTGCATATAAATCACCCGCTCTTTACGGTTAAGTCGAATTGAGCGGTGGCGAGGATAGAAAAAGAGTACAAATACCAAAAAGATTGGGATTAGCTCAAAGTAAAATACGTGTCTTTTCCAAAAATCTTCTGTTACGTAGGGTTTTCTAAATTCTTCGTAGGGTTCAGGTGGGTATTTTTCAGGATAACGCTGGAAATAAGTTGGATCGTCATCATGTAATCGATACATTTTGTATAGTGTAAAAATCTTTTCATCTGGATTTATAGCCCAAATATAATCATTCTTTATTTCCTTATATACTCCAGATAAGGGGAATTTACCACCTTGATAATCTAAAAATGAAATCACTAATAAAACACCAATAATCAGTGTTCTGAAAAAACCACGTAAATAGCCATCAAAAAATGAATTTTTTACTTCAATCTCATCTTTGTTGATTTGGCGTATCGAAAATCCAAGATCTCGGTATATCTTTTTTAACTGCATATTACTTACCTTTTATATCCAATATTGTTGTATCTGATGTTATATTTTCTGTCGCTTGATTATAACGAGGAATGGAAACTTGTAACTTGAGACGTTCAATTTCATTAGCATTCACCAATAGAGGATTTCCACTCAGAGAATCTCTAATCGACCAATCTTTAAAATATAATATTGCCTGCCCAGACTGATTTTCATCAAAAATAATTTGAGGTTCAGAATACACCTCCAAGAAAGGAGAACGTCTTATTGTAATAGATTTATAATTAATTCTAATTTTTTGTGCTGTCTCTAATGTATTTATATTAGGATGAGTTACTAAAATATGATGCTTATCTATTACTTCAAATTTAATTTTTTCTGTTATAGAGAAGAGCCTTTGCATTTCGACTTTATAATAATTGTATATATTTTTATTTGAAACAAGCTCTTTACTTTTATCAAAAGTATCTAGTTTAAAATCTTTAGGTCTTGATTCTGACCAGTTATAAGCGTCTTCAGCTTCTCCCCAATAATTATCGCTATCTCCCCAAAAGCTATGTTTAATCCAAAGCTCCATATCGCTTTTCTTAAATAATGCTAAACCAATACCGATTAATAACAATATCGCCCCTACATAAGGCAACGCTAATGCCACTATTCGCAATGCTGTACCGGCAAGTGCCACGTTCGCTGATGTGGATGCCATCATGGTTAATGCTTTGCCTAACGTTGCTGGAGATAACGCCATTAAAGCAGAACCAGTACCTCTAGATACCGCCCCCCAATAGTCTATTTCATCGCCTTTATATTTAGCTTCATGGGCATTTGCCACTTCAACTAATACGCCAATACCTGCCAGCG
This sequence comes from Parahaemophilus parainfluenzae, assembly GCA_032568935.1. Classification (GTDB taxonomy): domain Bacteria; phylum Pseudomonadota; class Gammaproteobacteria; order Enterobacterales; family Pasteurellaceae; genus Haemophilus_D; species Haemophilus_D parainfluenzae_AE. The sequence goes on along the minus strand of JAWHBY010000046.1, from coordinate 14,673 downwards.
CTGTGCCGAAATTAAACAACCCCGCCCTTGCAGCTTGCCAGCTGCTTGAGAATGTTGCTCCCGTTGCATTATTAATTGCTGTTAAAGACATGCGTTGACCGGCAACCTGCCTAAATTCAAACCCTAACTCACTGTCTGGCGCGACTTTTTCTGTAAATGCTAATAAAGTAGCAAATGCGGCATTATTTGCCCAGCGTCCTTCTTTGGTATAACTGGAATCTTCAGTAAAAAAGCCTAATATAGCTGAAAAAGCAAACAGTTTTGCTGCACCATCAAGTTTGGATGAGAGCTCAGTTACCCGTTTAAAGTCTGAATCATCTACTTTTAAGCCTTTAGGAAGTTCTGTTCTTACAGGAATGAGCTCTTCTGTAGAGAGTTTTTTTCGTGATGCTTTTAATTTATTCGCATGACTAAAAATCTTTTTTTCGGATAATAATTCCTCTTGCCCAAATACACCGGTTTTTCGATAAACTTCTTCTATATTCCGAATGATTTCAGTTCGTTTATAGTACCGCTTGCCATTTTCTCTATAACTACCTGCTAGTACCACTTCATTACTGATAACTTGAACAATTCGATCAAAAGAATAGAGATTGAAGCGATAAAAATTCCCCATGTTGGCAAGAGAACTTAAAAAATTTTTAAAAGAGTCTAATAAATTTTTTAATGATTCTGCTGCTTTTATTAAAATTTCTTTTTGTGTTTTTGTCACTACATCATTATTAGAGTTGAATGCTGTAATTAAAGCTTGCTGCCCCAGGGATGTATAACTTAAATGTCCAATAAGCCCTTCAAAATATTGACAGCATAAACTTGCCATAGGCTCACTTTTGTTTTTCTCATATAACTCAAATAAATTTTTTATCCTGTGAGTGTTTTTCGCAATATGATCACAAATGCTATGTACTACATTATCTATATGTGCATTAAATAAGTTGGGTATTTTGGCAATTTTATTAATTGTATTAACGCCATTAATAGGTTGAGCTATGCCTAATTCATTCTTGAGTATTTCAATGATTGAGTCTTCACTATTGTTGAGGTGAGAGTCGTCAATATTTAATGTGGCATATGCTCCAGCTATTGTCATATCCATTTTTTTATCATATGGCACATATTGAGAAACGGCTCGACGTCTTTTACTATTTTCTGCCATTTGTAATTGTGCTACATGCGCATCAATTATCTGTGCAGTAATAAACGCATATTCATACTTGGATAAGACCTCTTGACGTTTATCATCTAAATAATAAACGTAATAGTCTAAGTCTCTTGCGATACCAATAGGATCATCTAATGTAACAACAACCCCTTCTGAATTGGTTATTTTCTGTAGTTGTTCTTTCCAGGCGCTAAGCTTTCCTATGGGATGACTACGATATAAGTTACTGGCATAGTTTCGTACATAATTTGTTATGCTAGCAAAATCATTAACTATATTTTCTGTCGTTTTTATATCTAACGTGAGGCCGGAAGGAGCGTTCGTCGGAATTTTCTTCATCCAGAACATCTTAACTAAAGGATCTCTTTCTATTGCCTGCAATAGTTCGTATGGCAACTTAAATTCCGAGTACATAATATATGCTGTTTCAATTGCCCGATTTAATTCTATAAATGATTTAGCTCTCATACCTATTACATGAACTTCTTTCAGTTCTGCTTGCATAGGCTTTTCTTTAGTTGCTTCTTCCTCGTTTGTGTTTTCTTCGTTGTTATTTTCTTCAACTTGTTGAGAATTATCTTCTTTTACTTCATTTGATGCATCATTTTGAGGTGTGCCTTTTTCAGATTGTTCTTTAATCCATTGATTAAAATTATCTTTAGACCACCTAGCAAAGACTTGTGCATCATCATCACTATGAGACTCATAAATATACCAAGCTTCACCGTTAGTGGCTTCAGCCGTTATGTTCATTTCTTCACATTCAGCTTTATCCGCCAAAATATAGATATAACCATCACGCAAACGGCGGAGATCATAATCACTATTCATTTCGGCTATTTCCTTTGGATAAGTTGGTGTTGTTCCTGTGTTTTTAATTTTTTCAAATGCGCTGTCTGTTAACGCCCATCTTGTAGGATATAGTCGAATAAATTCTTGGCACTGTTTGGTTACTTCATCGGCAGGTTTTGCTTGTGGTGCATAATCTTGTTCTTTATTTGCCATTTTCTTGCTCCAAATTTAAGAGATTAAATAATTGTATTGCTCGGGTTAAAGGTGCCGGGAACTTTTGTTCTAATTGTTTTTCAAGTGTTGCAAAATCTCGTCCATTTTTCACCGCACTTTGTTTTGCGACGGCATATTGTACGATTGCTGTTTCGTAAATATAGTTTTTGTTTCTGGCTTCATCCAAATTGTTAATTAATTGTTCTTGCTCCTGAGGGGAATAAACGTACGGATAAGTTTTAAAAATATACCCAATCATTTTTTCTCTCGTTTCCAACCATTTTTTATCTTTAAATCCATTCAGCTCAAATTCCGTTAGGAGAATCGGGATGCTTCGGGTGTCTTCCGGTAAGGCTTTAAGTTGGTAATAATGAAAACTATCGCCAATGCCTGAGGCAAAAGCATGAATAATGCGCTTTTCATAGCCGAAAAACTTATTGAGTTTTTCCGGGCTGGTGGCAATGACCTCTAAATAATTGCGTAACACTTTCGGGTCGTAAAAACGGAAGAAGAACCACTTGCCGTTTTCGTCTTTCATCACAGGAAAGTGGCGAAGATGACGTAACACGGTATCGAAATCATAACGGGAATGAATAAAGACGCCCAATTCTTCATGCCAATTGAATCTAGTCATTGCCCCTTCATCACTAAACAAGCCCATTAATTCGCTTTCTGAGCTGTAATCAGGATAAGGAATCACTTCTACCAAATAAGGCGCGATGTCTTTGGTGATTTCAGCAAATTCACCTTGAAACAGACTTTCAATACGGCAATGAAAATTCTCAGGTGCTAAATATTTATGCTTATTGGCATCTAAGATGAAATAACATTTTAATTCGGGCAGTGGCTCGCCAAAAAGTGCGGTGTCTTTTTCCAACGTTTTTTCATCTAAAACCGGCATGAGAAAAGTCGGTTCCTGCCAATTTTCTGACCAACCCGGTTGAGTCATATCGGGCGGAATCGGCGTGTTAGGGAAGAGCAGTTTGAAAATCTCATCTGGTGCAAAGACTTTCGGGTGACGACCAAACTGCCTATCCAGCAATTTCACATTGTTGATTTGATGGCAAAGTAAGTAATGGGTCTCAGTAGCAAAGTGTTCCTTGGGTTTCTCGCCAACCAATTCGACGACTCGTACTTCACCTTCTTTTAATCCATTAGCCTGATATGCTAGCCATATTTGTCCATGCCGTTGAAAAAAGACTTCAGCCTTTAAGGGCGCCAGTTGGTAATAATAATGTGCCTTTTGAGTGCTAAAGGTCGTTTTGACAAGTTGTTCAAATGTTTCTCGGCTATCGGCAAAAGCCAGTAGCGCGACGAATTGGTCAGAACTAGGGGGCTGTTGTAGATAGGCAGTAGAAATCCAAAGGGAGGTGGACATAATGTTTTTTGTTAATTGGTAAAAAAGTGAAAATATTGCGCGAAATCATAGCAATAACCAGTGAGAAGTTCAAAACAAAAGTGCGGTCATTTTTTAGGATGTTTTTTAAAAACACCTAAAATTTCCACCGCACTTTTACTCTGATTAATTTACTTCACTTCGTTATCTAACTCTTCCCACAGGTGGCGTTCATTGATAAGTTTTTGTGTTGCGCGGCGTTCGTTGAACCAGCCTTGTTTTTGATTCGGGGTTTTCTTATTCCATTCGGCAAGTGCCAGTTCAATAGCGCGGTCGGCTTTTTTACGACTAAATGGTACTCGCAGTGCAAAAGCGTTACACATCGCAATGTTAAATTTTAAGCCGAAGTTTTTAAAATCTCTGCCGACATACTTTAAAAATTCAGGATTGTCTTCCGTAAGATAAGCACGAATGGCGCGTAGGATTTGGGCATTATGTTCTGAGCTTGGACTTGGATATACGCCGAACAGGGCAGTGACGCGGCGTTTGGAAAGGTAATCGTCAATCCAAAGTTGCAATGAAAAACGCTCATGGCTACCAAACGCATATAGCCCGAAACGGCTATAATTAATTCCTGCTAGTGGGTCGCCTTGTTCCGGCACCAAGGCGATGTCATGACTGCCAAAGATGGTTTGCCAATAAATCACCCGTTTTTTGCGGTTGACACGAAAGCCGCGTGGGCGGGGGAGGAAAAAGGCAAAGGCAAAAAAGGGGATCATAATGATGTCTAAGATAAAGTCTTTTAGCGGTGATTTAGAAAGGATACCTTTTTTATACTCTTCATAGCTCATTGGTGGATTTACGAGAGGGGCATTCTCTTCTTGGGCTCGTTTATAATGTACATCTACCATTCTTCTATATCTTGAATATTGTTCTCTAGCTGGTTTATCTGGATTAAAAGCCCATTCATAATCACTTTTTGCCTCGAGATATTGGCTATAAAATGGAATGCCAGATGAACCATGAAATACGTTAATGAGTGTCATACCAATTAAAACAAAGCGAATAAACCCACGAGCATACCCATCAAAAATCGAATCTCGAATTTCAATTTCATCTTCACCCCGTTTACGAATGGAGTAGGCAATATCTTTGTTTGGGTTGATAAAAATCTTACTGAAAAACTCCCCGAGTTTATCTAGCCAGTCTTTGTTTTCTTGTTCTGCCATGTTTTCTTTATTTATCTCAAATAAAAATGCGGTTGATTTTCTAAGCGTTTTAAAAACGTTGAAAAATTTTACCGCACGTTGTTTTAAATTGGTTATTTTACTTCGTTATCTAATTCTTCCCGCAGGTGGCGTTCATTGATGAGTTTCTGTGTCGCACGGCGTTCATTGAACCAGCCTTGTTTTTGATTCGGGGTTTTCTTATTCCATTCGGCAAGCGCCAGTTCAATAGCGCGATCGGCTTTTTTGCGACTAAACGGCACACGCAATGCAAAAGCATTACATAAAGCAATATTAAATTTTAAGCCGAAGTTTTTAAAATCTCTGCCTACATACTTTAAGAACTCAGGATTGTCTTCCGTAAGATAGGCTCGAATGGCACGTAGGATTTGGGCGTTATGTTCTGAGCTTGGGCTTGGATATACACCGAACAGCGCAGTAACACGACGTTTAGAAAGGTAGTCGTCAATCCAAAGTTGCAATGAAAAACGCTCATGGCTACCAAACGCATACAAACCGAAACGGCTGTAATTGATTCCGCCTAGCGGGTCACCTTGTTCCGGTACAAAGGCGATGGCATGACTACCAAAGATGGTTTGCCAATAAATCACCCGTTTTTTGCGGTTGACTCGGAAACCACGTGGGCGGGGGAGGAAAATAAAAAATAGTAAAACAATAGGCCAAATAAAATGAAAATAAGCTCTTACGACTCTATATTGTCGCTCCTCTATATACATTTTTCGATATTCTTCATAAGGAATAATGCGGTCATTTGGGTAATCCTTTTTAAACTCATCAGATGTTACCGTCTTTATATATTGCTCATATAATGGTTTTGTTCTTTCATCTGGATTAAATGCCCAAGTGAAATCTAATTTAATAGATTCTATTTGAGATGCAAATGGTTCATTTAAGCTATTTCCCCCACCAAATCCAACAATTAAAAATCCGGCAAATAGAATAAAGCGAATAAACCCTCGAGCATACCCATCAAAAATGGAATCCCGAATTTCAATTTCATCTTCACCTCGTTTACGAATAGAGTAGGCAATATCTTTGTTTGGATTAATAAAAATCCTACTGAAAAACTCCCCCAGTTTATCTAGCCAGTCTTTGTTTTGTTGTTCTGCCATGTTTTCTCCTAATGCTTTTTCAATACCAGTTTAGTGAGTTTCGATTTCTTACGGTATTTATTGCCTTGATAATTCGGTACGCTAACTTGCACGCTAAGGGCGAGTAAGTCCTCATAAGGAATGGCGCCCTCATCGACATCTTCCGAATAGGTGGTGATATTCATATAAGGCAATCGTTCATCATGAATGGTTATACCTGCTACGCCTTCCTGCTCAAATTTGGTTGTAGTATGAAGTTTTTCTTTCTCAATACTTAATCGCCAGTCTTCATAACTCGGATAGACTTTTTTCACATTTTTGGCATAACCTTCCATTCTATCGATACGGATCTCTTTGGCGTCTTGTTCGGTATAAATGCCAGGGTAGTGTATCAGTATTTTTCGCGGATTAGCTGTATCTAGAGTGATTACCACTTCTGCCACAGATTTTAAGTAACGTTGCATTTCAATATGGTAGAACTTAACTGATTCTGTAATATCTAATAGATCATTTATATAACTAAATTTGCTATTAGTCAGTTGAGTTTTAAAAGGCTTCGGTCTATCGCCAAGCCATTCATAGGCTTTCTTCTGATCAGGGGAGCCCCAATAGTGCTCACTTTTACCCCAAAAACCATTCTCAGCCCACAGTTCAATATCTTCCGGGGCAAAATAGTTATAAATAATTGCAATGGTAATCAGCACAATCCCAATGCCTAAGGTGGCATAGGATAGGCCAGTGAGTAATGTCAGTGTACCGGCAGACAAGGACGAACCTGCCAACATACCTAACGAGCCGATTGCACCTTCAATGGCTAATCCGCCTCCCATGCTTAATAAGGCTGCGGTTTTGCCCACTTCATCGCTTTTATAATCGGCCTCCACCCAGTTAAAATATTCAAACATCGCACCGATCCCGGCCAATCCCGTATTGACGTTGATAATTGCATTTCGAATACGGGTCAATGCCGAACCGGCGCCTTTTTGTTCAAAATAACTTATCCATTTGCTTTGTTGCAGATTCTTGCGAGAGGTTAACTGCTCAAGTTCCGTTAATGCTTGGGAAGTGTGTTGTTCTAAACCGCCTTTCGGTGCATACATTCCGGCGATCACTTGCATAGAGGCTAAAAAAGGATCATTACCCAGTTTTCCTAATTCGGTTTCCGCTTTGTTTTGTACAAAGAAGCCCAATCCAACGGAAGCACTCAAAGCTTTGTTTAATCCCGCCCATCTTTCAGTGATTTGAAATAAGTCATATTGTCTTGGTGCTTTCTCTACTTTCAGCGAGCTGATATTTTCCCGTAGTGCTTTTATATGTTTCGGTAAAGGTGCTTGACTTAGATGTGTCGGTAGGATTTTTTCAATCTCTTTGGTGCTTAATTTAGCTTGATATGTTGACCTAATGATTTTGGGCTCATTAAACGATTCGCCAACATAACTCTTATGGCTACTGTTAGCATAGCGTATATAGATTTTATCAATCACCAGTTCAATCACCAAATCATAGGTTGCTATGTTGAGATAGCCTGTTTTTGCGACTTTTTCAAGTGCACCTAAAGCTTTGGTGAAGTCAGCAAAGAATTTTTTCAGAGACTCCACTGCCGATGTGGCTTGCTGTGCATAAGGTGGGGCTTTATATGCGTCCGCATCTTCAATCGGTAAGGCAGCAATTAAAGCGTTACGACCGTAAGGTGAAATATCCAATCCATGCAGAAAACCATGCATATAACAGCACCAGGCTTTTGCTGCTGTGCCGTCTAGGGGATTGCTTGTATATAAGCTATAAAGCTTAGCGAGTTTATCCCTATGCGCACAAATAAAATTACTGTGTGCACTAACGAGATGTTTAAAAGACAGCCCGAAACGGGTCGGAATATACGCCATTTTATTAATCGCATTGACGCCCGGCAGTTCATCTTCCAATTGCAATTCGGCTTTTAATGCATTCAGTACATCGGAATCGCCATTGGTTTTTAAATGCTCCGAGTCAATATAATCAGAAAAGACCTTTTGATATTGTTGGGAGAATTTGATGAGGGGAGGTTCTATCGTTACTGAGCCGACACCAGAAGTGCGCATTTCTTCATTAACATATTCCCACCGCTTTTGGGCATTTTTCACCTCTTCTTTATATTTATGTAGTGCGTGAGCATCAAGAATGCGGGCGGTCGAAATAGCGTATTCATATTTCGCTAATACGCTATCTCGCTCTGTCGTCAGATATAGATGATATCCTGATAGATCTCTAGCGGTTCCTACAGGGTCGTCCAATGTCACAATCACGCCTTTTGGGCATTGAGTCAATTGATTAACAACATTTTCCGCCTCTTTCGGTTTACCAATAGGTGTAAAGCGATAGGCATTTGAGGTTAACTCCTGGTCAGTCATCATTTTGGTTTGTGGTGAAAAATCTTTAACTGTTTGTTGTACGGTGGCTATATCTATCGCGTAGTCTTGCGGATTTTTTAACTGAATATTTTTCATCCAGTTATCTTTTACTGGGTCTTTTGTTTCGATTTCTCTGAGCAAACTTATTGGAAGTCGTATGTCACTAAACATAAAATAAGCGCTTTCAATAGCCTCATTAAGCTCAATATACGGTTGAATGATGGTACTGGTATAGTTTTTGACTTCGGGATTGTAATCCTCTATCAATGCAAAAGAGCCAGCCCAAACAGTATCGCCCAAATCCATATCTTCAGGATCATAGTGATAAATATACCAAGCTTGACCGTTGGCTGCAGACGCACTAATTTTAAAAACTTTATCAACTTCGGCATTCACCGCTAAAATATACACATAACCATCACGTAAACGGCGCACATCATAATTCTCATCGCCAGATGCATTCTTCGGAAGTGGTGGCATTTCCCCTTTACTTTTTATGTTTTCAAATGCCTTATCGGTCAGGGCGAATCTTGTTGGATAAACCCGAATGCCTTTTTGGCATGGTGCAATGACTCCGTCAGCCTCTGTTGCTGCCGGTTTCTTGAGCTGTTTGTTTTCAGACATGGTTGATTACTCTAATTTTTATTCTATATTTAACAATGAACACAATTTGATAGCTCGTTCTAGTGGTGCGGTATTGTTTTTTGTAACTTGTTCTTCTAATGCAATAAAATCTATTCCATTTTTGACCGCACTTTGTTTGGCTAAAGCATACTGCAATATTGAAATTTCGTAAGTGTAACCTTTTTTATAGCCTTCTTCCAAGTTTTGGCATAATTCATGTTTATTTTCCTCCGAGTAAAGTTGTGGATATTCCTGTAGAGTATATTCCATTAAATATTCCTTGGTTTCTAACCACTTATGCGTTTTAAATCCGTCTATTTCCCAATCAGTCATCACGATTGGAGATGGAAGGGTTTCTTCGGGCAAGGTTTTTAAGGTGTAGTAATAGAAACGGTTTCCTAGCCCTAAGCCAAAGGCATAAATAATGTTGTTATCATAACCAAAAAACTTATGTAGTTTGGCTGGGTGTTTGGCAATTATTGCTAGATAGTTATGTAAGACTTTGGGATCGTAAAAACGGAAGAAAAACCATTTTCCACGTTCATCCTGTAGCATAGGAAATTTACGTAGATGTTGATAGACCGTTTCAAAATCAGCGTAGGAATGGATAAAAATACCGAGGTTATCTTCCCAGTTAAAATGATGTTGTGCTGATTTTAAGCTGAATAATCCCATCATTTCACCGGTATGAATATGGTTTTCATCACGAATTACTTCAATTAAATAGGGTGCAACTTTTTCAGTATCTTCACCAAATTTCCCTTGAAATAAGCTTTTCATTTTGCCTTTTAAGGAGAGCGTATTCAAAAAAGGTATTTTTTTGGCATCTAAAACGAAATAGACTTTGAGTGTAGGTGATGTATCGCTATCATTCGTGTAGTGTTCAAGATGGCGTTGCTGCATATTTTTATCGATTTGAGGCGCTGAATTGCGAGTGTGCGCCGATTCATTTCTCTTTTCAAAATCTAATTGATTAGGTGGAATAGGAAAGTCAGGCCATAATAACAGTGCGATGTCCTCGGGTGCAAAAAGAGCCGGCATTCGGTCAAATTGCGCATCGAGTGGCTCGACATTATCGATCTTGTGGCAGTGTAGATATTCAATATTTTCTTCAATCGCAGGCTGTGGCATTTCATCACTTAAAGGAATTACGCGTATTTCATCTTCTCTGAGTGTTGATGCCTGATGTAGTAAATAGGTTCGTCCATGACGTTGAAAGAATACGTGAGCGGGAATAGGTGAGAGCTGAAAGCGAAAGTGGGCTTTTTGTGCAAAGTGAACCCGTGCACGTTGTTCAAATTCCTCAGCAGTTGTAGCAAAAGTGGCTAATGCAACAAATTGGTCTAATTGTTCGGCTTTTTGTATATAAGCAGTAGCAAGCCAAAGGGATTTTTCCATAAATAAATCTCAAAAAATTAACCTAAAAGATGACCGCACTTTGTGAATGAAAGTCAAAGTGCGGTCAAGTTCTTAGATGTTTTTCATCATGAATTACGCAATATCAACTTGGTATTCACCCTCTTCAAAATTGATTGTGATATTTGACATTTTCTCACCACGAGCGATGCGTTGAAGCAAAGCTAAGGAAAGTGGTGGTAAAAGTTGCCCTTCAAGAATCGCATCGACCAAACGTGCACCATTTGTATCAGCTTCACATTGTTGTTCAATGTGTTTAAGAATGTTTTCTGCGATAGTAACGGTCGCTTTATAACGCTCAGTGATTAATTTCTCTAATTTCGCCAATTTAGCTTTCACAATGCGCTGCATTACATCGGTGGTTAAATAGTGGTACTGTACAATTTGCATGCGAGCCAGTAACGCCGGTTTGAAGAATGTGAGAAGCGAACGACGCAACTCTTCATCACTTTTCACGGCAAACTGATCATTTGCAGCATCAAAACCACAGTTTGAGGTGAGCATAAAGAGAATATTTTTACAGTCAATTAAACGCCCTTCCCCATCTGCAAGTTCGCCTTTATCAAAAGCTTGATAGAACAAGTTAAGCACATCTGGATGGGCTTTTTCTACTTCATCTAATAGCACGATAGAATAAGGTTTTTGGCGAATAGCTTCAGTTAGTAAACCACCTTCACCATAGCCCACATAACCTGGAGGCGAACCAATTAAACGTGAAACAGTATGTTTTTCTTGGTATTCAGACATATTAATGGTAGTCAGGAACTGTTTGCCACCAAAGATATGTTCGGCAATTTGAATTGCCGTTTCAGTTTTACCTACACCACTTGGTCCAACAAGTAATAATGCGCCCAATGGTGTGCCGGCACGGCGTAAATCTGCCATAGCAGTAAGCAAGTTTTTGTGAATTTGCTCAATGGCTTGAGATTGACCTTTAATGTTGTTGTTAAGAATATCAGGAAGCTCAGTGAGTTTTGTAAGTTCATCACCTGTCATGCTATTTACAGGAATACCTGTTAAATCAGCAATTACCGCAGTAATTTGTTTGCTTCCCACTTCAGCATGAATTAAACATTCTTCAGGCTTGATTGCTTCATATTCCGCTTTCTTCGCTTGTAATTGTGCGATCAATTCTTGACGTTCTTCTTCGGTATATTCTGTTTCAGAATCAGAGAGCTTGGTTCGTAAGGATAAAATTTCTTCCACTAATGCTTTTTGAGATTCAAATCGAGAAGAAAGCACATTTTTTTCTTCGGCTAATTCAGTGAGTTGATTTTCTAGTTTTGTTTTCACTGTATTATCAACTGTTTCACCTAGCTGATAATCACGATCAAATTCAGCAATGGCAACATTGATTTCATGGATCTTATTATCTAAGTAGCTTAAGCGTTTTGGTGGCGTGTCTTTTGCTGTAGAAACGCGAGCGCAAGCCGTGTCTAAAATATCGATGGCTTTATCCGGAAGCTTTTTCGCCGCAATATAACGCGCAGATAATTTTGTTACTGTTTCAAGCGCTTCACCTGTGATATAAACACCATGCGCTTTTTCGTAGAGCGGTTTTAAACCGCGTAGAATGACAATACTTTTTTCAATAGATGGTTCGTCCACTTTCACTAATTGGAAGCGACGGGATAGCGCAGGGTCGCGTTCTACATATTTTTTATATTCAGACCAAGTCGTGGCTGCAATTGTGCGAAGCTCACCTCGAGCAAGAGCCGGTTTTAAAAGGTTGGCTGCATCGTTGCCACCTTCGCTACCACCCGCACCAATAAGTGTATGGGCTTCATCAATGAAAAGAACAATTGGCGTTGTGCTATTTTTTACAAAATCAATCACCGATTTTAAGCGTTTTTCAAATTCCCCTTTGATTGATGCGCCAGACTGTAAAGCGGCAAGATCTAGGCTCCAAAGTTCAACATTTTGTAAATGTGGAGGAACTTGTTTATTGACGATGCGTAATGCTAATCCTTCAATTAATGCACTTTTACCGACACCCGCATCACCCACTACAATCGGATTGTTTTTTCTTCTGCGTGAAAGAATATCGATCATGAGATCAATTTCTTTGTCACGAGCGAGAACCGGATCAATATTACCGGCAGAGGCTTTAGCGGTTAAATTTTCAGCAAAACGTGCTAAATCAGATTGGTCTGTATGTACGGCTGAAGGTGTAGCAGTATTTTCTTGTGTGGTTTGTGATTCAGCAGAGCCTTTAGCGAATACCAGTAAAGATTGGCGTAATGTTTCTTTGTTAATTTGATTTAAGTAGCTCGCAACAGCAGTTGGCAAATAGCGCGATGCATTCAATACCAATGCTAAGAAAATGCTTGCACTGCGAATTTGTGTTTGTTCAAATTCAAGTGATCCGAGTAACCATGCTTCTTGCAACATTTCAATCAATAACGGCGAGAAGCTTGGTACAGAGTCAATGTTGGTGTGAGATGTTTGCGTTTTGCTGAGTAAAAGTGCGGTCAATTCTTCGTGAGAAATGTTAAGTTTATTTAAAATAAAGCGAACGTCTGAGAATGGATTTTCCAATGATTTGAGTAATAAATGGGCTGGAAGCACTTCCGATTCACCACAACTAATTGCATAAGCGGCAGATTCTTCTAACATTAATTTAGAAACGTCATTTAATGCACCTAATGTCGCGGCTAAGTTAATTTTGATCATTATTTGAGATCCTTATGTTTAATAAAGCATTTGAAAGATAAATAAACTTAGGTATTTTATTTTTTTATATAGAAATTTACTACAACTATTTTTACTATTTAGAAATAGATGAAATTACATTATACTAAGCGATATTTTACGCGTTAAACAAAGGACAATCATGGCTGTTCAATCCGACTACCGTTACACCCTTGATGCCGGTGAAAAACATACTTTTGATGTGATCAGTTTTAAGCTGACTGAAGGGCTTTCAGAACCATTTCGGTTAGAGCTTATGTTATCAAGTTTTGATCCGAATATTTCATTTTCAGCATTAATGGATCAATCCGTGACCTTCACTTTTTGGCAAGGTGAACAACCGGTTCGTTATTTGAATGGGATTGTGACTAGCTTCGGTTTAGGGAAAACAGGGTTTGTCCGTACGCATTATCAAATGGTGGTGGAGCCGGCTCTCGCGCGAGCAGCATTTCAATCTGATAGCCGAATCTTCCAACATCAAAACAGCGAAAAAATCATCCGCACTTTATTGCAAAAAAATCGTGTAGAAAAGGTTTCCTTTGAGCCTTTACCTTCAGATTGGGAGCGTGAATATTGTGTGCAATATCGCGAAACCGATTTGGCCTTTATTGAACGCTTGGCGGCGGAAGAAGGCTGGTATTATTACTTTGACCATCGAGCAGACAGCCATGAGTTGCGTTTTGGCCATCAAAGTATCGCTTCTCCGATTCTTGGCACATTAACCTATAATGCAAAGCCCGCAGGGGACCGTTCATTTGCTTGCCTTTGGCGATTTGACTATTGCCGTAAGGTGACGACAACCCGCCAAACCTTACGAGACTACACCTTTTTAAATCCGAATTACAACCTCGAACATCAACATCATTCAAAGGCATCTGCGCTTACTGATAGTGATACGTCTAAAAGTGCGGTCAATTCAGCGACAGTTTATGAAAAATATGACTATCCGGGTCGATATAAGAAAGATGAACAAGGCAATCCGTTTAGTCTTTATCGTTTAGAATCAGAACTGGCAGTTTCTGAAACGGCGAATGCAGCGGGCGATGATATGCGTGTCGTACCGGGTTATGGTTTTACTTTAGAAGGGCATGCCAATTCAGCCTTCAATCAAGATTGGTTGGTGGTGCGTGTAGAGCATTTTGGTAAACAAACGGGCAGCTTAGATGAAGAAGCGGGAGAAGAAGGCAACCGCTATGAAAACATACTTTTCCTGATTCCACATAACAAACCTTGGCGTAGTCCATTAAAACCTCGTCCGATTATTCGTGGTACACAAGTTGCCCATGTTACAGGCCCTGAAGGCGAAGAAATCTATTGTGATGAATGGGGAAGAGTAAAACTGCAATTTCCTTGGGATAGATTAGGCAACTTTGATGAGCACAGTTCTTGTTGGGTGCGCGTGGTGCAAGGTTGGGCGGGCGCACAATACGGTAATATGATGATTCCGCGCATTGGTCACGAAGTGTTGGTGAAATTCCTAAATGGTGACCCGGACCAACCAATTGTGGTAGGGCGAACCTATCACAGCACCACAGAGCCCCCTTACGAGCTTCCCAAACACAAAACCCGCATGACGATTAAATCCAAAACCCATAAAGGCAATGGTTTTAACGAATTGCGTTTTGAAGATGAAATGGGTCGTGAAGAAGTCTTTATTCATGCAGAGAAAGACCTTAATCATATTGTGAAACATGATGAAACGACTCAAGTGGGG
>JAWHBY010000045.1:0-16758 GCA_032568935.1 Parahaemophilus parainfluenzae | reverse complement strand
GCGGTTGAGTTTGCTTGATATTTCATGTTATTTCCTTATGTTGCTAATTTGCTATTTAAATCAGTCGAAATAAGGTATCATACGCCATCTAAATTAGCCAGTTTCCCATGTGTTTTAGTTAGAAAAAAGAATGATATTAACCCGATACTTAACAAAAGAAGTCTTTAAAAGCCAGATTGCGATTTTATTTATTTTGCTTTTAATTTTCTTCAGTCAACAACTTGTTCGCGTGCTTGGTTCAGCGGCAAATGGTAAAGTGCCAGCTGATCTTGTATTCTCTTTACTCGGATTAGGGATGCCGACAATGGCACAATTAATGCTGCCATTATGTTTATTTATCGCTATTTTGCTAACTTTCGGTCGTCTTTACGCAGAAAGTGAAATTACGGTGATGCGTGCCTGCGGTGTAGGCCAACGTATTCTTGTTCGCGTGGCGTTAATTCTTTCTTTACTCACAGCGGGCTTGGCTGCTTACAACGCTTTGTGGCTTTCCCCATGGGCGATTCAAAAACAAGCGGCAATTGTTGAAGATGCTAAAGCAAATCCCACCATGGGCGCGTTGACTTCGGGGCAATTTATGTCCACGAGCAACAATAATTTTGTTTTATTTATTGATAAGATCAATGGTAATCAAATCAATGATGTTTATCTTTTCCAAATGAAAGCCAAAGGCCAAACGAAGCCATCAGTGGTGACTGCTGAAAAAGGCGAATTAAAAGCCTTACCGAATGGCGACCAAGTACTGAATTTACAAAATACCTTGCGTGTAGAAGGTACATCGGTACTGCCTGATTTCCGTATTACGCATTTTGATGATTACCAAGCGTATTTAGGCCATCAAGAGACAAATACAGAAAGTGATGAAGCGGCTGAATTATCTTTTGAACAATTATTAAAAGATAAAAGTGCGGCGGCAAAAGCAGAATTGCATTGGCGCATTACCTTAATTTTAGCGGTGCCTTTAATGGCGCTCATCGCCGTGCCAATGAGCAAAGTGAATCCTCGTCAAGGTCGTTTTGCGAAAATCTTACCGGCATTATTGCTTTATTTAATTTACTTCTTATTACAAAGCTCGTTTAAATCTGCGGGTGGTGCAGGTAAGCTTGATGCAGGTTTATTAATGCCATTGGTAAATATCGCCTTTTTAATTTTAGGAATAGTGCTGAACAGCTGGGATAGCACTGTTATGCATAAATTCCGTCGTGTATTCAGGAAAGGATAATAACAATGTTGATGAATACTCTTGATCGTTATATCGGTAAAAGCATCTTAGGGGCAATTTTTGCCACGCTATTTACGCTCGTTGGTCTTTCGGCCATTATTAAATTCGTAGAGCAATTCCGTAGCGTAGGGAAAGGGACTTATGATATTTGGCAAGCTGTGGCTTATACCGGTTTAACGATGCCAAAAGATGTAGAAACTTTTTTCCCAATGGCGGCCTTGTTAGGTGCTTTAATTGCGTTAGGTAATTTAGCCAGCCGAAGTGAATTAGTGGTAATGCAATCCGCAGGTTTTTCTCGTTTTAAAATTGGATTAGCTGTCATGAAAACGGCACTTCCATTGGTGCTTTTTACCATGATTATTGGTGAGTGGGGAATTCCACAAACTGAACAGTTTGCCCGTGATATGCGTACTCGTGCACTTTCTGGTGGTTCAATGCTTTCAGTGAAAAATGGTGTATGGGCTAAAGACGGTAATAATTTCGTGTATGTGCGTCGAATTAAAGATGATGCGAAATTAGAAGATATTTATATTTATACTTTTGATGACCAGCGTAATCTCACGCATTTGAAGCATGCGAATCAAGCGCAATATTCTGCAGAAAATAATCAATGGCAGTTACGTCAAGTGAATAATTCAGCGGTATCAAAAGAGCAAATTACCACAACAAACCGTTTAACAGAAGATTGGGCAACAAGCTTAACACCAGATAAATTGGGGGTCGTTTCATTACGTCCAACATCATTATCCATTTCAGGTTTGTATGAATATATTGCTTTCTTAAAGCAAACGGGACAGGATTCTCGTCGTTTTGAATTAACCTATTGGCGTAAGATTTTACAGCCGGTTTCTGTGGGGGTAATGATGATGCTTGCATTGTCTTTCATCTTTGGTTCATTACGTAGTGTCACCGCAGGAGCGAGAATTGTAACGGGGATTTGCTTTGGATTCTTGTTCTATGTCGTTAATGAAATTTTTGGACAAATGAGCGTGGTGTTTAATGCACCAGCTTTTTTAGGTGCGCTGATGCCAAGTCTCTTATTTATGGCAATCATTTGGTGGTTACTTGCGAGAAAACGAGATTAATTAACAAACATTAATCAAAAAGGCGAACTGACAAGGTTCGCCTTTTTGTTAGCTAAAAAAAGTGCGGTCAAAATTGACCGCACTTTAGGAATTTAATCTTCTTTAAATTCTCTCATCATTTCTTCTGCTTTTTTCACCATTTCAGCTGAGCCGACGAAAAGTGGCACACGTTGGTGAAGCTCAGTTGGTTGAATATCTAAAATTCGATTGTAACCATCAGAGGCAATACCGCCGGCTTGTTCTGCTAAGAATGCAATTGGATTGCCTTCATAAAGTAGACGAAGTTTACCATTTGGATAGTTGGTTGCGCTTGGGTAAATATAGATACCACCTTTTAATAAATTACGGTGGAAGTCAGCTACTAATGAACCGATATAACGTGAAGTATAAGGGCGGTTAGTCGCTTTATCTTCCTCTTGGCAGTATTTAATGTATTTTTTTACTCCTTGTGGGAATTTGAGATATTGTCCTTCATTGATGGAATAGATTTTGCCCTCTTTTGGCATTTGCATATTTTCATGAGAAAGACAGAAGGTACCGATTGATGGGTCATAAGTAAAACCATTCACGCCGTGGCCTGTGGTGTAAACCAACATAGTGGACGAACCATACACGATGTAACCCGCAGCCACTTGTTTATTACCCGGTTGCATAAAGTCTTCTAAGGTAACTGGTGAGCCAATTGGGGATACACGACGATAAATAGAGAAGATTGTCCCAACTGAAACGTTTACATCAATATTGGATGAACCATCAAGAGGATCGGTCAAAATAATATATTTCGCATTACGAGCACGTTCAGTATCAAAAGCGATAAAGCTTTCTTCTTCCTCCGAAGCAAAACCCGCCACTTCTTCACGTGACATAAGGGCTGCATTCATGGTGTTATGGGCGAATAAGTCCAATTTCATTTGGCTTTCACCTTGTACGTTTTCGATACCAGACTGACCAAGGATATTGGTTAAACCAGCTTTGTTAATATCACGATGAATGATTTTTGCTAATAAACGAATAGAAGACAAAATACCACTAAGTTCCCCTTTGGCGTTTGGGTACTCTGCTTGGCGTTCAACAATAAATTCACTCAATGTTTTCATTTTTATTCCTTTTTTATCATTGTTAAGTAACAGATATTTTAATTATACGCTATTTCATAATTTTGATTGAGATCAAAATATGAATAATGAGATCTGCATCACACTTTATTTTCAATACAAAGCCTTGACAAAAGCTATAAATATCCTTTAAAAGAGAAGCGTAACAAAAAAATAACAAACAACACAACATCACAATACAAAGGGTATTCTATGAATATAACCCCGATAAGCGAGTCAGCGGTGGTTTGCTCTTTACCGCCCCCAGCTTCACTCCAACAACAACGCCAACTCTGGGCGTTTGCCAATCAACTACAGTCTGAGCAAGATATTGTAGAAGTTGTCGTGGGAATGAATAATCTTACGGTCTTCACTGATTTTTATGTGGATTTTGGTCCGTTTATTCAACGCTTAGAACAACATTGGACAGAATTGAAAGTATCCACTTTTCAAGGTCGTCATATCGAAATTCCGGTAATTTATGGCGGTGAATTAGGACAGGATTTATGTGAGGTCGCCAAATTACATAACACCACACCGGAACGGATCGTTCAAATGCATAGTGAGCCCATCTATACCGTGTATATGATTGGTTTCCAACCGGGTTTTCCTTATTTGGGCGGTTTACCCGAATGCTTACACACGCCTCGTCGTGCCACACCAAGAACTGTTGTTCCTGCAGGTTCTGTGGGTATTGGTGGAGCTCAAACCGGTATTTATCCATTTTCCTCTCCAGGTGGATGGCAATTAATCGGTCATACCAAGCTAGCACTCTTTGATAAAAACCAAGCTCAACCCACTTTATTGCAAGCAGGTGATACGGTGAAATTTGTCGTGGAGGGCATTGAACTATGATTCATGTTATTGATGTGCAATCCCGTGCCACAATTCAGGATTTAGGCCGTTTTGGTTTACGTCGATTTGGCATTAGTCATTGTGGAGCGATGGATAAATTAGCATTACGTGCAGGTAATATTTTACTCGGGAATGCTGAAGGAGCCCCAGCAATCGAAGTGCCTTTAAGTGGCATTACATTACAATTTCATCAAGATATGAATTTTTGTGTCACGGGGGCATTTTATGAAATGACTTTAGATGATAAACCGGTTTTTGCCTATTGGCGTTATCAAGCTAGAGCGGGACAAGTGCTGAAAATGGTACGTGCAAAAATTGGTATGTATGGCTATTTATGTGTTGAAGGTGGTTTTATCTTGTCCCAAGAATTGAATTCTTGTAGTACGGATCTTCGTGCTCAAATTGGAGGTGTAGAAGGGCGTTGTTTACAAGTGGGTGATCAACTGCAAACGGCAAATGATCCTATTTTGCGTAGTGAAATTGGGATTGCACCTATTCCACTTAAACATACTATTCATGCGTTACCGTCCTCTGAATATCAGGCGTTTAAACGGAAATCCCAATATTATTGGTGGCGAGGTAAATGGACGTTGCAAAGCAGCAGTGATCGCATGGGCTATCGTTTTCAAGGACAAAAATTAGAATTAAAGCAACCGCTGGAAATGCTATCTCACGCGATTCAATTTGGTAGTGTACAAGTGCCGCCAAGTGGTCAACCAATTATTTTGATGGCGGATGCGCAAACTACGGGCGGTTATCCAAAAATTGCCAAGGTGATCGAGGCGGATCTTGGAGCTTTGGCACAAGCTCGTTTAGGCTCAACCATTCAATTCGAGGCAGTTAGTTTAGAACAGGCCACAAAATTACGTCGTAAAAATGAGATATACCTCGATCAAATTAGGAGAATTGTCGATGAACAAAATTGATTTAAATGCTGATATTGCCGAAGGTTTTCCTTTTGATGAGGCATTATTGAGATTACTTTCTTCTGCCAATATTGCTTGCGG
The DNA here is from genome assembly GCA_032568935.1 of Parahaemophilus parainfluenzae. Taxonomy (GTDB): domain Bacteria; phylum Pseudomonadota; class Gammaproteobacteria; order Enterobacterales; family Pasteurellaceae; genus Haemophilus_D; species Haemophilus_D parainfluenzae_AE. The sequence continues at coordinate 11,495 of JAWHBY010000045.1, read as the reverse complement.
TTTACATGCCGGTGGAGCAAAAGAAATGCAAAGTGCGGTCAGATTTGCGAAAGAAAATCAGGTACGCATTGGGGCTCATCCTGGCTTTCCAGATCGGGAAAACTTCGGGCGTACTCAAATGGATTTACCTGAACAGGAATTAATTGCGCATTTGCGTTATCAGCTTGGTGCATTAAAAGCGATTTGTGATGGGGAAGGCACGGAAATTAGTTATGTTAAGCCACACGGTGCTTTATATAACCAAGCTGCAAAAGATGAAAAGCTTGCTCGTTTGATTGCTCAAACTGTTCATCAATTTGATCCACATTTAAAATTAATGGGATTAGCGGGCAGCTTAATGTTATGCGTAGCTGAGGAAGAAGGTTTACAAACTATTTCAGAAGTATTTGCAGATCGTCATTATATGCCTGATGGAAGTTTAGTGCCTCGTTCGCAACCGAATGCCATGGTGGAGTCTGATGAGGAAGCCATTCAACAAGTGTTACAAATGGTAACAGAAGGTCAAGTAAAAGCCATTGATGGAAGCCTTGTGCCAGTAAAAGCAGAAAGTATCTGTTTACATGGCGATAATCAACATTCTCTACAATTTGCGGCACGCATTGTGGACGAATTAGAAAAAAATCATATAACAATAACGGCATAAGCCGAATAAACACAACACACAACATCAACTTAACAAGGGAGGTGCTTTATGGCATCAATCACTCACCGCCGAAATGCGGTGCTGGGGGCGGCATTTTTAATGGCGACTTCAGCAATCGGTCCGGGCTTTTTAACTCAAACGGCAACGTTTACAAATACCTTATTAGCCAGTTTTGGCTTTGTGATTTTATTATCAATTTTGTTAGATATTGGTGCTCAGCTTAATATTTGGCGAATTGTGGTGGTATCAGGAAAACGTGCGCAAGATATTTCTAATGCGGTTTTCTCTGGTGCAGGATATTTCCTTGCAGCACTTATTGTGATGGGCGGACTCGCGTTTAACATTGGTAATGTGGGGGGCGCAGGTCTTGGTTTAAACTCGATGTTTGGTATTGCACCAGAAACAGGGGCAATCATTAGCGGTATTATTGCCATTTTGATTTTCTTGCGTAAAGAAGCAGGATTATTAATGGATCGCTTTGCTCAATTAATGGGTTTTATCATGATTGCACTTACATTTTATGTCATGTTTAAAACGGAACCACCTGTTGTTGAGGCGGCATATCGCACCTTTATTCCAGAACAAATTGATCCGATTGCTATTGTGACATTAGTTGGAGGGACCGTAGGGGGCTATATTACCTTTGCAGGAGCGCATCGCTTATTAGATGCAGGCATTCAAGGTGAAAAAGCCATGGCAGAAGTGAGTCGCAGTTCTGTATCGGCTATTTTGATCGCCTCAACTATGCGAATTGTGTTATTCCTCGCGGTACTGGGCATCGTGGTAAAAGGCGTTCCACTTAATCCTAAAAACCCTGCTGAAACACCTTTTGAATATGTGGCAGGCAATTTCGGTCAAGTGTTATTTGGCGTCGTGATTTGGGCGGCTTCGATTACATCAGTGATTGGGGCGGCTTATACTTCAGTTTCTTTCCTAACCAGTCTTTGCCCAACTATTGAACGTAACCGTAATCGTTGGATTATCGCCTTTATCGTGATTTCTACGGTTGTTTTGGTGACAGTTGGAAAACCTGCAGCGGTATTAGTCTTTGTGGGAACCTTGAATGGTTTAATTCTCCCAATTGCACTCGCATTAATTCTACTAGCTGCTTACCGAAGTGACATTGTTGGAAGCTATAAACATCCAATTTGCTTAGCTTTTGCGGGTTGGTTCGTTGTGATTATCATGGCAATCTTAAGTGGCAAAACCATAATTTCTTATGTCTCCAGTTTCTTCAACTAATCATCAATACCCGCGAAAGTGCGGGTATTTTTTTATTTATTTTTTGATAAAACAATCAGCGCAAACGTTTGCTTTTGTGTTTTTGTCGTATTAGAATGCCTCAATTTTTTATTCGGGAGGAGATTATTTCATGAGTTCGGAAAATTTTAGTTTAAAACCTGTTCCTTTAAATGAGCGAAAAGGCGCGGTAGCGTTAACATTTGTCATGTTAGGTTTAACATTCTTTTCAGCGAGTATGTGGACGGGGGGAACATTAGGAACATCGTTAACCTATAATGATTTCTGGCTTGCCGTTATTCTAGGTAACTTAATGTTAGGTATTTATACCTCTTTTCTCGGGTATATCGGTGCTAAAACAGGGTTAACTACGCATATTTTAGCGCGATATTCATTTGGTATTAGAGGTTCGTGGTTGCCCTCTTTATTACTTGGTGGCACTCAAGTTGGTTGGTTTGGTGTTGGCGTGGCGATGTTTGCAATCCCAGTTAATAAAGTAACGGGTATTGATGTCAATTATTTAATTCTCGGCTCGGGTTTATTGATGACGGTTACTGTCTTCTTTGGTATTTCAGCCCTGACGATTCTTTCCACTATTGCGGTACCTGCTATTGCCGTATTAGGTTCTTACTCAGTTTATCTTGCCGTTACGAATGCGGGTGGCTTAGATGTATTGCAACATATTGTGCCAAAAGAAAGCATTTCGCTCTCAATGGCGATCACATTAGTTGTGGGATCCTTCATTAGTGCAGGCTCATTAACTGCCGATTTTGTGCGATTTGGTCGAAAAGCAAAGCAAGCAATCATTATCAGTATGATTGCTTTCTTTTTAGGTAACTCATTAATGTTTATTTTTGGTGCTGCAGGCGCGGCAGTGACTGGAATGTCGGATATTTCTGATGTAATGGTTGCTCAAGGTCTTATTATTCCAGCCATCATTGTACTCGGCTTAAACATTTGGACGACAAATGACAATGCGCTTTATGCTTCTGGTTTAGGTTTTGCGAATATTACAGGATTAAGTAGCCGCACTTTATCTGTCGTTAATGGCATTATCGGAACCTTATGTGCCTTGTGGTTATATAATAATTTCGTCGGCTGGCTGACTTTCTTATCTTCGGCAATTCCTCCTGTTGGTGGTGTTATTATTGCTGATTATATTTTACGTCGTAAAGCTTATGAAAATTTTGAACAAGCTAGATTCTTAAATATAAATTGGACTGCTATCGTTTCAGTTGCAGTTGGTGTGGCTTGCGGTAAATTATTACCAGGCATTATCCCTGTGAACGCGGTGATTGGTGGGGCAGTTACCTATTTGGTTTTAACACCATTACTCGGTAAAAAATTAGCGATGAAATAAGGAAAAAGGATGTTAGTTAAAAATGTACATATTCATAATCGCAAAGGGTTATGGCAGATTTTAATTGAAGAAGAAAAAATTAGTCGAATTTTTTCTCAAGATGAGGTTTTTAATTATTCAGGTGAGATACTAGAAGGTGAAGAAGGTATTGTTTATCCTCCATTCGTAGAGTCTCATATTCATTTAGATGCGACACAAACAGCAGGGCAGCCTAATTGGAATCAATCTGGTACCTTATTTGAAGGGATTGAACGTTGGGCTGAGCGTAAATCATTGTTAAGCCATGAAGATGTAAAATCTCGCGCATGGAAGACATTAAAATGGCAGATTGCAAATGGGATTCAGTATGTCCGTACTCATGTTGATGTCTCTGATCCAACATTAACTGCGCTAAAAGCCATGCTTGAAGTCAAAAAAGAAATTGCACCTTGGGTCGATTTACAGATTGTAGCATTTCCACAAGAAGGTATTTTGTCTTATCCAAATGGTGAGAAACTATTAGATCAGGCTATGGAGATGGGGGCTGATGTTGTTGGCGGCATACCTCATTTTGAATTTACCCGTGAATATGGTGTAGAGTCGATGCATATTGCTTTTGATATTGCTCGTAAGTACAACAAGCAGATTGATATTCATTGTGATGAAATTGATGATGAACAATCTCGTTTTGTTGAAACGGTCGCGGCATTAGCCTTGAAATATGACATGGGGGAAAAGGTGACAGCAAGCCATACAACAGCCATGCACTCATATAATAATGCTTATGCATCGCGCCTTTTCCGATTACTAAAAATGTCAAAAATTCATTTTGTGGCAAATCCATTAGTAAATATTCATCTTCAAGGACGCTTTGATACCTATCCTAAACGTCGTGGTGTAACACGAGTAAAAGAGATGCTCAAAAATAACATCAATGTTTGTTTTGGGCATGATGATGTGTTTGATCCTTGGTATCCGCTCGGTACAGCGAATATGCTACAGGTATTACACATGGCATTACATGTTTGCCAGTTAATGGGATATGGTCAAATTAATGATGGTTTGAAATTGGTCACTGAAAATAGTGCGAAAGCATTAGGTTTAACAGATTATGGAATCCAAGAAGGTAATAGTGCAAACTTTATAGTTTTGCCTGCTGAAAGTGGCTTTGATGCCGTACGCCGTCAAGTTCCTACACGTTATTCGATTCGTCACGGTAAGGTGATTTCAGAAACCCAGTTGGCGAAAACCACCGTTTATTTATCTGATAGTGAACAAGTAAACTATCGTTAATTACTGAAAGTGCGGTCAAAATTTAAGAGAAATTTGAACCGCACTTTTTCTTTTTAAATTTTATATCAATTCCATTCATATAAAATGACAATAAAATTCACATCCATCTAGACGTCTAAATCTTTAATGAAGACGTTAATTTTGTTACACTCAGTCTATCTTAAAATTAATTAAATATAGGAAAGCAAAATGAGTAAACTTTTTCCCAATGCCACTATTCGTACTTCTGCACCATATCGTTTTGATATTGTAGGCAGTTTTTTACGTCCAGAGGCTTTAAAACAGGCTCGTCATCAATGCAGTTGTGGTGATATTTCTTGTGCTGATTTAACGCAAGTTGAAGATGCAGAAATTGCTAAATTGGTTGAGCATCAAAAAAATGTCGGATTACATGCGGTGACTGATGGTGAATTTCGTCGCACGTTTTGGCATTTAGATTTCTTAGCCGCATTAGATGGGGTGAAAGAAGTGGATGCTGAAAAATTCTCAGTGCAATTTAAACACGATAATGTACGTCCGAAAACGTTAAAAATTGTGGATAAGATCGGTTTTTCAGAGAGCCATCCTTTCGTTGAACATTACCGCTCATTGCAAAAAATGGCAGGGGAGACTGAAGTCAAATTAACGATTCCTTCTCCGTCCATGCTTCATTTAATTTGTACAGTACGTGCTACAGATTATCAGCCAATTGAACGTTACAAAGATAACAATCAGTTGTTATTAGATGATATTGCTGATGCTTATATTGATGCGATGAATATCTTCTATAAATTAGGCTGCCGTAACTTACAGTTGGATGATACAAGTTGGGGCGAGTTCTGTGCGGAAGATAAGCGTAAAACCTATACTGAACGCGGTTTATATTTAGATCAAATTGCTAAAGATTATGTGTATATGTTAAACAAAATCGTGGCGGCGAAACCGGCTGATCTAGCGATTACAATGCATATTTGTCGTGGTAACTTCCGTTCAACTTGGTTCTCGGCTGGTGGTTATGAGCCTATCGCTGAAACCTTATTTGGTCACTGTAATGTGGATGGTTTCTTCTTAGAGTATGATAGTGATCGTGCAGGTGATTTCAAACCTTTACGCTTTATTAAAAATCAACAAGTGGTGTTGGGATTAATTACCTCTAAATCTGGCGAGTTAGAAAACCGTGATGAAATTATTGCCCGCATTAAAGAAGCAGCGCAATATGTGGATATCAATCAACTTTGCTTAAGCCCACAATGTGGTTTTGCTTCAACAGAAGAAGGCAACATTCTGACTGAAGAACAACAATGGAAGAAACTCGAATTTATTCGTAGTATTGTGGAAGAAGTTTGGGGTAAATAATCTAGCTTAGAATGTAAAAGAGATAATCGTTAAAATGGTTATCTCTTTTTTTTCATGAAAGTGCGGTTAAAAATGACCGCACTTTTACACAATAAAAAAGGAAGTCTGTAGACTTCCTTTTAGGTTATTTCAATTTAATTATTTTTGACGCATTGCAGGGAATAGGATCACATCACGGATAGATGGTGCGTTAGCGAAAAGCATTGCTAAGCGGTCGATACCTAAACCTTCACCTGCTGTTGGTGGCAAGCCGTGTTCAAGTGCAACAACGAAGTCATCATCTTTAAACATCGCTTCATCATCACCCGCTTCTTTTGCTGCAACTTGTGCATCAAAACGTTCGTTTTGGTCTTCGGCATCGTTTAATTCTGAGAAACCGTTACCAATTTCACGTCCGCCGATGAATAATTCAAAACGGTCAGTCACTTCAGGATTTTCATCGTTACGACGTGCAAGTGGTGAAATTTCTGCTGGATGTGCCATTAAGAAAGTTGGTTGGATTAAGTGATGTTCAGCCACTTCTTCAAAGATCGCATTCACGATAGAGCCTAAGCCCCAAGATTTTTGTACTTCGATACCTAAGCGTTCAGCTGTTGCTTTTGCACGAGCGAAGTCATAAAGATCTTCTTTTACGATACCTTTATCAGCACCATATTTAATGGTTGCATCATGTAATGTAATACGTTCAAACGGTTTGCCGAAGTCAAATTCTAAATCACCGTATTTCACAATGGTGGTACCAAGAATATCAATCGCGAGTTTACGCAATAATTCTTCGGTGTTATCCATTAAATCGTGATAATCCGCATAAGCTTGATAGTATTCAAGCATAGTGAATTCTGGGTTATGACGAACAGAAACCCCTTCATTACGGAAGTTACGATTTAATTCGAATACACGTTCAAAACCACCAACCACTAAACGTTTTAAGTAAAGTTCTGGTGCAATACGAAGATACATATCAACGTCTAAGGCATTGTGGTGAGTGATAAATGGACGAGCAGACGCACCGCCTGGAATCACTTGTAGCATTGGCGTTTCCACTTCCATGAAACCTTTAGAAATAAAGAATTCACGAATACCTGCAACGACTTTTGAACGAATAATAAACGTGCGGCGAGACTCTTCATTAGAAATTAAATCTAAGTAACGTTGACGATAACGCGCTTCCATGTCGGTTAAACCATGGAATTTGTTTGGTAACGGACGAAGTGCTTTGGTTAAAAGTTGAACTTCAGTTGTTTTGATGGTTAATTCATTGGTTTTGGTTTTGAAAAGTGTACCTTTCACGCCAATGATATCACCTAAATCCCAGCTACCCACATCTTCAGCATAAACGCCTTCTGGAAGATTATCACGAGCAACGTATAATTGAATTTTGCCACTCATATCTTGCAAGGTAATAAAGGTTGCTTTACCCATTGCACGACGAGTCATAATACGGCCGGCAACGGCTACTTCAATGGCTTTTTCTTTTAATACTTCGCCATCTTCGGCTTCGTACTTATCATGTAAATCTTGGGCAAGGGCGTCACGACGAAATTGATTTGGAAATGCATTACCTTTTGCTCGTAATGCAGTTAATTTTTCACGGCGAACAAGCATTTCGCCATGGAGATCTAATTCTTTCACTTCTTGTTCTGACATATCCTTTACCTCACTGGTTTTACTTAGAATGTGATTTATTAAAAATAGAATTCTCTTATTCTACCTATAGCATTGTTTTTTGTTAAGCCTTTTTTAATTAAGTCATCTTTTTTAGTCAGAAAGTTTAACAAATTGAATAGTAGCAAGAGAAATCATGTAATTTTATGGCATTAATACTTATTTCTAGATTGTGGGCTACTATATAAAAATATAAATAAAAAAGTGCGGTCAATTTTATCAGCGTTTTTAAAAACGCTTGAAAAATTGACCGCACTTTTAGCGATATCAAGAATTATAGATCGAAATCATCAAAATCTTTGGTGTCCACTTTGGAGTCAATTTGACCCACAAGGTAAGAACTCACTTCCACTTCTTGTGGGGCAACTTGTACGTTGTCAGAAACAAGCCATGCGTTAATCCATGGAATTGGGTTAGAACGCGCACCAAATGGTAATGGAAGGCCAACGGCTTGCATACGGATATTCGTGATATATTCCACGTATTGCACCAAAATGTCTTTGTTCAAACCAATCATTGAACCGTCTTTGAATAAGTAATCCGCCCATTCTTTTTCTTGTTCTGCTGCTGCTAAGAATAAATCATAGGCTTCTTGTTTACATTCTTCCGCAATTTCTGCCATTTCCGGATCGTCTTGTCCCGCCGCCATGATATTTAAAATGTGCTGCGTGCCGGTTAAGTGCAATGCTTCATCACGGGCGATGAATTTAATAATTTTCGCATTGCCTTCCATTAATTGACGTTCTGCAAAGGCAAAGGAGCACGCGAAAGACACATAGAAACGAATCGCTTCAAGCGCATTCACGCTCATTAAGCAAAGGTAAAGTTGTTTTTTCAAATTACGCAATGTGACGACGCATTCTTTGCCATCCACGGTGTAAGTGCCTTCACCGTACAGGCTGTAAAGTTGGCTGTCGCGGATTAAATCGTCGTAGTAAGAAGAAATATCGCGCGCGCGTTTGATGATTTCTTCGTTGGTCACGATGTCGTCAAACACGATAGACGGATCGTTTACGATGTTACGAATAATGTGGGTGTAAGAACGGGAATGGATGGTTTCGGAGAACGTCCAGGTCTCGATCCAGGTTTCCAATTCCGGAATGGACACCAACGGCAACAACGCCACGTTCGGGCTACGGCCTTGAATGGAATCTAACAAGGTTTGATATTTTAAATTGCTGATGAAAATGTGTTTTTCATGTTCAGGCAACGCCGCGTAGTCGATACGGTCTTGTGACACATCTACCTCTTCTGGACGCCAGAAGAAAGAAAGTTGTTTTTCAATGAGCTTTTCAAAGGTCTCATATTTTTGTTGATCGTAACGCGCAACGTTAACGTTTTGACCAAAGAACATTGGTTCTTTTAATTGGTCGTTTTTAGTTTGTGAGAAAGTGGTGTATGCCATTTTTATCTCCTTTGTGTGCAACGATGTTGCCTTTATCCTTTATATAGAGGCGTATCAAATACGCCCTTTGCGATATTAATTTTTAAAGTGACACTCAAAAAAGTGACAACTATTTGTTTTATAGATAGGAAAACCTTTTTCATCTAACCCACATTGTTCTGTCCATTGACAAAAAAAACGACCATCTTTTTCTTTATGAAGAATTTTGGCTGTATATCCATTGGATAGCTGGACTATATCTCCTACTTTCTTAACTTTAGTCATAATGATTGCCTCAATAAATTAAATCTTACACGCCCCACCAGCACAGCCATCATCCAAATCTTCTTGGCTGTCTTCTGCACCGTCACGGGTGTTTTGATAGTAGAGGGTTTTTAAGCCGTATTTGTAAGCGGTTAAAAGATCTTTTAACAACACTTTCATTGGCACTTTACCATCTTCAAAACGTTTTGGATCGTAGTTGGTATTTGCAGAGATTGCTTGATCCACGAATTTTTGCATAATGCCTACTAAGTGTAAGTAGCCATCATTGCTTGGAATATCCCAAAGTAATTCGTAGTTGTCGCTTAAGTTCTCATAATCCGGTACGACTTGTTTTAAGATACCATCTTTTGACGCTTTAATACTTACATGACCACGTGGTGGTTCGATACCATTTGTTGCGTTAGAAATCTGTGAAGAGGTTTCTGACGGCATTAATGCGGTTAAGGTCGAGTTACGTAAACCAAACTCTTTGATTTCTTGACGTAACGTTTCCCAATCATAATGCAATGGTTCTTGCGTTAAGCTATCGATATCGTTCTTATATGTATCGATTGGTAAAATACCTTTTGCGTAATTGGTTTCATTGAAGTATTCACATGCACCTAATTCTTTTGCTAAGTTCATAGAAGCTTTCAATAGATAGTATTGAATCGCTTCAAACGTACGGTGAGTTAAATCGTTCGCTGAACCATCAGAATAACGTACGCCATTTTTCGCTAAGTAATACGCATAGTTAATCACACCGATACCAAGTGAACGACGACCTAATGAAGAACGTTTCGCCGCAGGAACAGGGTAGTCTTGGTAATCAAGTAATGCATCTAATGCACGTACTGCGAGATCGGCAAGATTTTCTAACTCATCTAAATCATCTAATTTACCCAAGTTGAACGCAGAAAGTGTACAGAGCGCAATTTCACCATTTTCATCATGGAAATGTTGTAATGGTTTAGTTGGCAATGCAATTTCTAAACATAAGTTAGATTGGCGCACTGGTGCAACAAGCGGATCAAACGGTGAGTGAGTATTACAGTGATCCACGTTTTGGATATAAATACGACCAGTTGATGCACGTTCTTGCATCAATAAAGAGAATAACTCAACGGCTTTTACAGAACGTTTGCGGATATTTGGATCCTGTTCGTATTTCACGTAAAGTTCTTCAAATTTATCTTGATCAGCAAAGAAGGCTTCATAAAGTCCAGGCACGTCTGAAGGGCTAAATAAAGTAATATCTGCGCCTTTGATTAAGCGTTGATACATTAATTTATTGAGCTGTACGCCGTAGTCCATGTGACGCACGCGGTTGTCTTCCACGCCACGGTTGTTTTTCAATACTAACAGGCTTTCTACTTCCAAGTGCCAAATCGGGTAGTACACGGTTGCCGCACCACCACGCACGCCTCCTTGGGAGCAAGATTTCACGGCAGTTTGTAAATATTTATAGAACGGAATACAACCGGTATGGAACGCTTCGCCGCCACGAATTGGGCTACCTAGCGCACGAATCGCACCGGCATTCACACCGATACCGGCACGTTGAGAAACGTATTTCACGATGGCAGAGGCGGTGGCGTTAATGGAATCCAAGCTGTCGCCACATTCAATCAACACGCAAGAGCTGAATTGACGGGTTGGGGTACGCACGCCAGCCATGATTGGGGTTGGCAAGGAAATTTTGAAGGTAGAAGTCGCATCGTAGAAGCGACGGATATAGTCCAAACGGGTTTCTTGCGGGTATTTAGAGAACAGACTTGCCGCCACCAATAAATAGAGGAACTGTGCAGATTCGTAGATCTCACCGGTTACACGGTTTTGAACTAAATATTTGCCTTCTAATTGTTTCACTGCCGCATAAGAGAAGGTCATGTCGCGCCAATGGTCGATAAAACCGTCCATTTCGTCCCATTCTTCGCGGGTATAATCATCCAACAAAGCATGATCGTATTTGCCCATGCGCACAAGTTTTTTCACATGATCGTATAAACGAGGCGGATCGAAATGGCCGTAGGCTTTTTTACGCAAATGGAACACCGCAAGGCGCGCAGCAAGATATTGATAATCCGGCGTATCTTTGCTGATTAAATCGGCTGCCGCTTTGATAATGGTCTCGTGAATATCGGAGGTACGAATACCTTCGTAAAACTGAATGTGTGAGCGTAATTCCACTTGCGACACGGACACATTTTCAAGTCCTTCTGCTGCCCAAGTGATTACACGGTGAATTTTATCAAGATTAATTGGTTCCAGTTTTCCGTCACGTTTTGTGACCATCAATGCCTTATTCATGGAAGATAAACCTGTTAGAGTAA
>JAWHBY010000044.1:0-17196 GCA_032568935.1 Parahaemophilus parainfluenzae | reverse complement strand
GATGAATAATTTTACGCTGCCAATAACCGCACCATTCATTGTTATCATTGGTGGTTTTTAAACATCGGCTTAATACATCAATAAACTGAGCTTTATTTGAGGTACGGCGATTGTCCTCACGGTACGCAATTTCATTAGCATAGTTAAGTAAGTATTCGTTGCTGATACGGTGAACTTGTCCGTAGTACATCCGTTTGAAACGACTAAATAGACTTTCTGCCTGATTGTTTGTTACACCTAAGTCACTACGATATTCTTCTTTATGGTTTACAGTTCTCAAGTTATAGTAAGGCAACAAGACATCATAAGCCGTGCTTTCATCGGTATTGATTTGTGTATTAGGTTTAATGAACTTATCGGCAAAACTTTTCACTACCGATTGCGATTCAGTATGTGCCACAAAAACGTGAGAGCGTTTTGCCCCACAATGCAACGCATTACTGGCTTTTTCTTCTGGCGAATAATGCTCACGAGCAACCATGACACAACGTTTATCAGGATTCTGATTTTCCTTTAAACGATAGTCAATGCGGTCAGATTTCTTGTTTGCTTTACGTGGTGCAGGATGAACATAAGTGCCGTCCATATCGACCACACCTGAAAGTGGTTTCATATCACGACTTTCTAATAATGCCTTGCGGAATTTATGTGATAAAACAAATGCCGTGCGAGGATTAAGTTTTGCATTACGTGCTAATTGAAGGGATGATAAGCCTTTGACAGCATTTACCCATTCCATTAAAGCATAGAGATAAACCTTAATCGGTTTCTTGCGATTGGCAAAAATGGTGCCAGAAGTGACACTAAAAGTGTGATTACAATGTTTGCAACGCCATTGTTTACGTGTAGAAATATAATAAGGCTTGTGTTGCACCCCACATTTAGGGCAAGTGATGAACTCTTTGCCACCCCATCTTAATTCACAAAGCAAATCGTATGCTTCTTCTTCCGAGAGTTGTGCAATCTCGTAAGAAGAAAGCGTGCGAGCTTTGCTAGAAAGTAAGAAATGCTGGGTCATCGTCTTGTTTAAAATTTATGTTAATAGAGATTTTAAATATGCTCAAACGTGATAAAATACGTTTGAATTAAAACAAATATACGCTCATTTGCGTAATTTGTCAATTGTAAATTGAAATTGGAACGCTCAAATGTGTATATCAGAAAGATTAAGACAAGTTTGTGAAGCTAAAAATTGGAAAATTACAGATTTCGCAGAACAAACAGGAATAGCCTATCGTACGATGCAAGGTTATATCGGTGGTGAACGTGAGCCTAATGCAGAAGGAATGTCAGGCATTGCTAAAGCGGGAGTCAATTTGAATTGGCTCGTGAGTGGTGAAGGTGAGATGTTTCAAGCTGTAATGCCCAAAAATACTATCTCAAAGCAAGAAGAAAAGCTGATTGCAGACTATCGTACTATGCCTGAAAATCTAAAAGACGCCTTCTCAATTTCTTTTAAAGAAATTTCAAATAGACGATAAATTATACTCGACAAACTAATTTAAGGATCAAAAAAATGAGTCAATCAATTATTGATTTTATCGCTCTCGGTATAAAGCACAAACTGATTTCTATTTCATCTGAGAACCGTATCGAATATCTATTCGAACATCATTCTCGTAATTTTTCTAATCCTGAAGAGCAGGTCCAAGCGGAAATTTATTGCCGTTTAATTTTGCAATATGGTTATCCAAAAGAACAAATCCGCAATTTTGTTTCGGTAACAATGGGATCAAGCACTAAAGAAGCAGATATTGTGGTTTATAGTGATGCTGAATGCCAACAGCCACATATTTTGGTGGAATGCAAAAAAGCCGAAGTATCCGAAGCTGAATTTATTCAAGCAGTCAATCAAGCCTATTCTTACGCCTATGCATTACCAAATAACGTTAAATATATTTGGGTTACATCATCTATCAAAAATGAATATCTTTTAGTTGATAAAAGCAAAGATATTCGTTCACCTATACCAGATATCCCTTCTTATGGCATTAATAAACTTGCACCATATAAATTTGTAAAAGATGCAAATGACATTCAAAAAGAAAAGAATACACAACATTTTTTTGATTTAAAAACGGTAAATGAAATTGATTTAACACGTCGATTTAAACAAGCACATAATGCTTTATGGGCTGGAGGGCAATTAAATCCCTCAGAAGCATTTGATGAATTAGATAAATTGATCTTCTGTAAAATATTAGATGAACGAAAATTGCGCAAAAAAGGGGCACCGTATGATTTCCAGATTATTTTAAATTTTGATGAAGGTGATAAAAAATTAGGAATTATTAATAAACAAAAAAACACTCTAGAACTTTATAAACGAGTTACCAACTTATATGAGGAAGGGCGAGCTAAAGATCCAGAAGTATTTAAAGATAATATTCGTTTATCGCCTGAACGCGTGCGTACTATTGTTGGCTATTTGCAAGATGTAAACCTCAGTAAGACAGATCTAGATAGTAAAGGGCGAGCTTTTGAAACCTTTATGGGTTCTTTTTTTAGGGGAGAATTTGGACAATTTTTTACACCACGACGAGTAGTAAAATTCATTGTTGATGTTTTACCTATTACACATGATAGTTTTGTGTTAGATACCAGTTGTGGTAGCGGAGGTTTTTTACTTCATGCTCTAGACAAAATTCGTCGTGAAGCTGATGAATATTATAAAGATGGAACGCCTGAACATCATCGCCATTGGCATGATTTTGCAGAAAAAAAACTTTATGGCATCGAAATTAATGAACAAATCAGCCGTGCTGCCAAAATGAACATGATTATTCATGATGACGGGCATACCAACGTTATTTCTGCCGATGGCTTATTAAGCGATATCGAATTACAAAATCAAAGCAATAATATTGGCTTCAAATACAATCACTTTGACTTCATCATTACGAATCCTCCATTTGGTAGTACGGTTAAGCAAACCGAAAAAGCCTATTTATCTAATTATGGTTTTGGCTTAAAAGATGTTTCTTGGTTGGATATTAAAAAGAGTGATGTAAAAAATCGAGATAGCCAAGCAACCGAAATATTATTTATTGAGCAATGCCACAATTTTTTAAAACCAAACGGCTATTTAGCGATTGTCATTCCAGACGGTATTTTAACGAACAGCAGTTTGCAATATGTGCGTGACAGCATTGAAGAAAAATTTCGTATTATTGCCGTTATTAGCTTACCGCAAACCGCTTTTAAAGCTACAGGAGCAGGCGTAAAAAGTAGTGTACTATTTTTGCGTAAATACGAGCCAAGCGAAACCGACCGTATCAGTAATCTGAAAAAAGATATTCAAAATGTAGTCAAAAATGCTCACAATTTTGAAGCCACTTTAAAAGCATTGGATAGTGAGAAGAAAACTATCTTAAAAAATGCCACAGGTGCAAATTTTGAAGGCGATTTAAAAGTCTTTAAAGAAACCGCCGCTTACAAAGAATGGAAAAATGACATTAACAGCAAATACGGAGAAAAAATCACTGAGCTTAAAGAAGCTCTGCTGGAGGATTATCTTGCCCGAAAACGTACCCAATTGCCTAATTATCCGATATTTATGGCAATCGCTGAACATATTGGTTATGACGCAACAGGAAAAGATACAGCTATCAATGAGCTGGATACCATTAGTTTGGAATTGGCACGTTTTATTGAAGGAGTGAACAATGGCGAGTTTTAGCATTAGCGAAAATGTACGACACCTTATTTCTATTGTTAATAGTCAAAGTGCCATGGAAAGGTTAGATCCTTTTTTTCATAAAAATGAATATATTGAGTTAAGAAAATCTTTTACTGACAAAGGCTTTAAACCTCTATCTGATATTATTAACTCTTGGGATCGTGGAGATGGTCCAAGAGATGGTTTTTATACAGATAATGAAAATGAGATTTTCTTCTTAAGAGTTCAGAATTTAAAAGAAAATTCTATTGATTTAACTGATGTTAAATTTATCTATAGACATATTCATAATACTAAATTATTGCGTAGCCAAGTTAAACCAGGAGACATTGTTCTTGCTATTAGTGGAACAAAAAACAATTTAGGCACAATATCAATTATCCCTAATAATATTAAGGAAGCCAATTTAAATTCTGCACTTGTCAAACTTTCTATAGATAAAAATATCAATAAGGACTTTTTTTGTTTATTATTTGATTTGGATTTTGTCAGAGCACAAATTGATTTTATTGGAAAAGGTGCTGCACAAAACAATATTAACTACCAAGAATTTTCAAGTATTAAAGTTCCTGACATTTCATCTCAAAAGCAAGATGAAATTGTTCATATGTATCAATTAGCAAAAGAGAAAGCAAAACAATCATGCCAACAAGCCCAAATCTTATTAAACAGTATTAATGATTATTTATTAAATGAATTACAGATTGGATTACCACAGACTGATAACAGTTTAGAAAATCGTATTTTTACCGTACAGATGAATGAAATATCAGGTGGGCAATTTGATGCACAAAGCCAGTTTAATAAACATTACCGTATTCAAGGTGGTAAATACAAAAATGAGCCGTTGAATAAATTAGCTATTTTACAAAAAGGACAAAGTATTACGTCGGATGAAGTGATTGAGGGAGATTATCCTGTGATTGCAGGCGGTCAGACTAGCCCCTATAACCATCATATTTCTAACCATAACGGTAATGTGATTACTGTGAGTGCTAGTGGTGCATATTCTGGTTACGTGTGGTATCACGATTATCCGATTTTCGCATCTGACTGCACAATGATTTTTTCTCAAAATGAAGATAGAATTTCAACAAAATTTTTAGCTGAAATATTAAAACTAAAACAGCAAGAAATTTACTTATTACAAAAGGGAGCTGGACAGCCACACGTTTACTCTAGTGATTTGGAGCAATTAGAAATCCCTGTTCCCCCTCCGGTAACTCAGAAAAAAATTATTAACCATATTTGCCAAATTCGTCAAACTGCTAGCGATTTACAAATTGCTGCTAATAATGAGCTAATAAAAACTAAAGCTAATATAGAGAAAATGATTTTAGGAGTGTCATAATGATATTAACAGGTATATTAGAACGATCTTTAGGTAACTTTACCTGTTTACGAGGTTATGCAAGTTTAAAGGAATTGGCTGAAATATCACAAGCCAATGATACTTATCAGCGAGCACTCAATGAACAACATATAAAAGAAATTCAAAACTACTATGACTTTGGAGAGTATTTATTTTTTCCTGAGGTAATACTAGGTTACACACTAAAAAATGATGATGGCATTTCTTTAGCTATGAATACCCCATTTCTAGAAGTGAATAAACAAAAGAATAAATCTTCAGTACTCAAAATCACTCACGCAAAACCTGCTCAAAAAATATTTAAAGATCTAAATTTAACTTCAGTAGAGATAGGTGTTCCTCAAAAAGTATTCTTTAGAATTGATGGTAACCATAGATTAAATGCTATAGAAAAAAAATTAGATGAAAAAGATTATCAAGCACCATTTTGCTTAATTTTCTTTTCTGAAGAAGATGCAGGATATGAACCTAATCATTTTCAAACACTAAGTACAAACTTACCTGCAAATGCTAAACAGCAAAGAGTTCTTTTTCATTATATTAATTCTCGAGGATTACCATTAACATCAGAAGAGAATTTAACAGCTATTTTTTCTAAAAATCAGTTTACCGATGATGAAATTGAGAAGACATTTGGAACGGAATTTTTATTTGCTAAGAATTTATATGAAAGTATTGATAAAGATTCAATTTCAGAAATAGAACAATTTTGTAGAACCTCAAATTGTTATGCTTCATTTTTAAAAAAATTATGCAAATTATTAATTACATTATTTAGTGAAAATAATGTAATGGTGAAAAATGTCAAAATAGGCTTATCTCGAGCAAACACATATCTAATTGAAAATGAGGATATAAAAAATAACCTCTCTGAAAATATATTGATTGCTATTTCTTTTTTAGGAATAAAAGAAGATGGAATTGTATTACGACAATTTATTAGATGGATTAAAAATAAGAAGCTATATGAAGTAAAAGATATTGATACGCAAAGCCTTATTGAAGTATTTGAAAAAGCATATAAAACTGAATTTAAGATATTTGTTGCTATGCCTTATTACTGTGACAGCATGGTAAATGATTATAACAAAGCTCTAGAAGAAGTCTCAAAATCTATTAGAGAAGAACACAAAGTGAATATAACCCCTTACCCCATTATGACACATTCAGGTGTTTCAATGGACTTGATTCAAGATATTTTTAGAAAAATAGAAGAATGCTCGATATTTATCGCTGACATTACTAATAATAATTCTAACGTCTTGTATGAGCTTGGCTTTGCTAAAGGCAAAGGAAAAGATTATATTTTGATTTTAAATGAGGAGAAAAGTACTGAATCTCCTAAATCTGACTATCGAAATGAACTTTATTATCCTTTTAAAGGTTATAAAAGTTTAATTGATACATTAAAAACGAATATATTGAAAATATTACAAGATAAAGGACATATATAATTATATTATTATAATAGTCTTTATTTTCTAATTTAACCACCCTAACAATGAGTTGCTTTTTATTTGACTAAATATCAGGTTAGGGATATATTAAAAACTCGCTCTTAGTGGAATACTTCCACCAAGAAGGACTATAATTTGCCAACGAACCATTATTTTAAGCCTAGCATTTCCTTACTGGAAGCAAGATGAACCAATAGGCGTAGAACCTTGTATATATCAAGACTCTATTTTAAGTTTGTCGCCATTTTATTAAAAAATCCACAAGTTTCCTTGTGGTGTACTTAACGGTATTCGAGGCATAAACGCTTTGAGCCGACTTGAGATTTTCAGGTGGGCGATTTTTTGTGTCTAGCGTTTAGTCAGTCTCGAATACCTTGTACTACACAAGGAAATTCGCAATGGCTCAACATTATTTACTTTCAAGCAAATCAAAAAACATTAATTTAAAAGATATTTTACGTCTTACAGAAGAAGATGCTTTTCACCTTTTAAAAACTCACCGTTGGGGCAACCCTGAGAATGTTCGTGATGTGTGCTGTCCGCACTGCGGTATTCGCCACGAAGCCTATTTCCTTGCTTCTCGTAAACGTTGGTGTTGTAAACATTGCAAACGCCATTTTTATATTACGACAAATACAGCCTTTGCCTTTCATAAAGTTGATTTAGTCGATATTCTTGCTGTCATTTTAATGATGATAAATAGCTCAAAAGGCATTAGTGCGATTGATGTTAGTCGTCATCTTAATTTGAACTACAAAACGGCATTTGTACTTTGTGGGAAAGTTCGCGAAGCTTTATTTAAAACGCGCGATTTAAGTCCATTGTCAGGCGAAGTTCACGAAGATGGAATGTTGATCAACTTTACCCTGCGCCCAACTAATTTCCGTAAAAACAATTATAAACAACGTCAAAAAGCCGATGAGAAAGGTCGCAAATATCCCAAATTTAGAGCGACTAAACGTTGTCTATACGCCATTACACAACGAGCTGCAAACGATAGCAATGTATGGGGAGCAAACCGTACCATTGTCGCAATGGATTACACCGAAAATGCTGATACTGTTTTTGCATTAAATCAACGCTTTGTCAAAGCAGGCAGTGATATTATGTGTGATGAAAACCCTGCTTATAAAAGTCTTGATTTTCATTACACCCGTTGGTCGGTGAATCATCAAGAGGCTTATAGTGCGAAAGGTGTAAATAATAACCTTGCGGAATCCTTTAATGCCAGAATGCGTGATTTAATGCGTGGTACACATCATAAAACCGATAATAAATATGCCTTGCACTATGCTAATCAAGCGGCATTCTTTTCAGATAACCGCCGAGAATCTAACGGTAAACTCTTTGAAGATGTCCTCAAACGTTGCTTGTGGGTATTGCCGCTAAAAGAGTGGGTCGGTTACTGGCAAGGAAATCATCGTGAAGGTGAGCTTCTCGGTATGAAAGCCTTTGCGCCTAACGAAATTTCATCACACTACTTTAAGCAACTTGAAGAACAAGCTGCATACGATGAAATTCTGATGGCAGCATAGAACCGAATAGACGCTAATAGACTAGATAGAAAGAAATAGCTTACTTGAATGAAGGTTGAGCGGAATAGCTACACCTTGAGTTTGAAAAAATGGAAAATTGATGTGAAAAATTGCGAGGTTGAAGTTAGAATTTTAGTTAAAAGAAATGCCTTTCATCATTTTCATTCGGAAAGGCATTCAAATTTATGCGGTAAATTAGTCAATTTTCGGACTTTGTGCAACTGCTACATAATACCGAAAAACATCGCTATTTTTAACCGCTCTTTTATGTTTAATAACTCAATTATAGGTGTTGATTAATAAACGCCGCTAATTGATTTTTTGGTAACGCACCGACTTGTGTTGCAACAAGTTGGCCATTTTTGAAAAGTAGTAAAGTTGGGATACTACGTACACCAAATTGACCTGCAACTAATTGGTTGTCATCTACGTTGATTTTAACGATTTTTGCTTTACCTGCAAATTCAGGTGCGATTTCATCTAAAATTGGCGCAATCATTTTGCAAGGGCCACACCAAGGTGCCCAAAAATCCACTAATACAGGGATATCAGATTGCACAACCGCAGTTTCGAAATCTGCATCAGTAATATGTAATACTTCGCTCATTTTTGTTTCCTTATCTAATAAGATGTTGATTAATTAACACCTAACATTAATTGATGCCGTGCATAATAGCACAAGGTATATAGAATTGCACAGATTAGTTCGATTGATAAAAACTAACTATTTAAGCTGTACAAATGCCTGTAATAAATCGGCCTTGATGTCTTCCACATCTTCTAAACCAACAGAAAAACGCAACAATGTGTTTGTAATACCACGGGCGACACGTTCTGCTTCAGGAATATCCATATGAGTTTGGGTCGCAGGATAGGTAATAAAACTTTCTGTACCGCCTAAGCTTTCCGCAAAGGTAATCAACTTGATTGATTTTAAGAACGTATTCACCCAATTTTCATCTTTCAAACGGAAAGACAGCATACCGCCTTTGTTTGGATATAACACACTATCAATTTGTGGTTGTTCGCGTAAAAATTCCGCAATCGCCTTCGCATTGTCTTGATGGCGTTTCATACGTAATGAAAGGGTTTTCATTCCACGCACGGTTAACCAAGAATCGAATGGCGAAAGTACGGCTCCTGCACCATTTTGAATATAGGCGATACGATCACAAAGCTCTTGTCCTTTTGCAATAATCAAGCCCACCAAGCTATCATTATGACCCGCAATATATTTTGTGCCACTGTGGATTACAATATCCGCGCCTAAATCTAATGGACGAGATAGCACAGGAGTTAAGAAAGTATTGTCTACAATCATTAACAAGTTGTGTTTTTTCGCTAATTTTGAAATTTCTGCCACATCACACTCTTCCATTAATGGATTAGATGGAGTTTCAATAAAAATCGCTTTTGTATTCGCTGTAATCGCAGCTTCAATTTCAGCTAAAGAAGCGGTATTCACATAAACAGGTTTTACACTGTTGTTATTTTTATAAGCAAAATCCAATAAACGATAAGTCCCACCATATACATCACTTGACACAATCCATTCATCAGGACCTTTGAATAGGTTCATCAGCACTTGAATTGCCGCCATGCCGGAGGAAAAGGCAAAACCACGATCACCATTTTCTAATTTTGCTACGGTATCTTCCAAAACACTACGCGTTGGGTTTTTCGTACGCGTATAATCAAATCCCGTGCTTTCACCAATCCCGTGATGACCATAAGCCGTTGAAAGATAAATTGGCGTAGAGACTGCACCAGTACGTTCATCACTGCGATTTCCCGCTTGGGCTAATAATGTATCGATAGAATATTGTTGTGTCATAATTTACCTCTAAAACATGCAAAAATTTGACCGCACTTTTCTTGATTTAATGGCGAACAAAACGCTCCAATTTTGTCATAAACCCAATCACGATAAAAGTAGAAATTGAAAACTCAGTAAAAATTATATTCTTGTATCAAATTTTGCTTTAATTTCAGCCGAAACGAAGATTTTTTCAACATTTGAATTTTTTTTTCAGATCTTCGATTGACAGAATTTCAAATTCCCGTAAAATGCACCGCACTAACAGCGTATGCGGGAATAGCTCAGTTGGTAGAGCACGACCTTGCCAAGGTCGGGGTCGCGAGTTCGAGCCTCGTTTCCCGCTCCAAACTAACGGCGTGTTAGCAAAGCGGTTATGCACTGGATTGCAAATCCATGTAGCTCGGTTCGACTCCGGGACACGCCTCCATAACCACGCAGTTAGTTAATCACTCGATGCCCGAGTGGTGGAATCGGTAGACACAAGGGATTTAAAATCCCTCGCCTTTCGAGGCGTGCCAGTTCAAGTCTGGCTTCGGGCACCATTCTTTATTCTAATCGAATAGTCAATATCTCATTTAATAATTAAGTATTTTATACAAACTATTAAATAGAACTTCTATTCCGTTTCAAAAATTTTAGTTATCGCCTACACTTGAAATTATTTATTCCCAGAAAAACAATAATTTTCCTAATAAAAGTGCGGTAAAAATTCGCACTTTTACTATATAATTCTATTATTTTAATATTTCTATTTGGTAGCTAATCTGTCTCAATTCACATTCTGGTGTCTTATTCTCTTGAAGAAGGTTTTCCCAATTTTCATGTTCAAAAACAGAAACATTCACTTGTTTGTTTGAAAAATGTGTCAATTTTAACTGTGAATAAGCATCCACACATTTCCCTAACGTGATAGGTCCTTGATTATTCACTGGCCTAATCTTTCCGACTAATGTGATGATTTTCCCTTGCGGATCGGTTAGCGCGTGCTGTAAATAAAATGGAAATCCATTGAGGGTTAAAATAGCTTGGTCATGATATGTTGGTGTAAATATCAACATAGACGTATTAGATACGTTTTTATGTTGTAATTTATTGGCTGTATCAACGTATTCTACCTGTCCTAAAGTTGCTTGAATTGGGGTGTTTTCAAGCCATAATGCCCCCTCAGCATTTGTACACTCAGTTAATGCAAAATTATGGTAAGCCAGCGTATTATCAACAGGTTCTAAAAGATGCATAAAAGAAGCACTACTATTTTTTCTACACGAGAAAGTGCCGAGTTTTTTATTATCGTCTGCAAGTTGAGCCCAAACTGCAGAAGGTGTACTTCTAAACGAGAACAGATTCACATCTCCCCAAGAAAACGGTTTTTCTCGGCTCACAACTTGCTCTAAATATGGATTTTCAGGTAACCAATCTACCTCCGCACTATCATCTAAATGCGTGAAAATGTTTAAGATTGGATGCTCTTTCATTTCACCTACTTTAGTAGTTTGTAATTTCTTACGCGGATTAGCAGAGTAAGTGAGCGAAGTTTTGATTGTCTCTGGGCAAGATTCAGCAAAAGCATGACTAAACTGCTTAATGACATGCAAGGTTGCTTGTTCATTTTGGAGATCGGTTAAAAGCACATCAAATTCGGGGGATTTAATGACACATTGATCGATTTTAGTGTTGTTTAACCCAGTCTGATGTTTTGCTGAACCAATAAGAATCATCGGCTTACCTTCTTGATTTAAAATCAGAAAGAGATCATCGGCAATCCATTCATCTCCAATTCTAGCGTATCCTTGAGGTCTCGCCGTCCAATAAGGATTAGGTAAGCTATTTAAGTCCGCAAGTTTGGTGGTTATTTTCTCTTTATAGATCGGAAGCCCCGAATTGTAATAAAGCATAAAATCTTTAAGCTGAATCTGCTGCTGATTTAGCATCAAGGAGAATTCTGCTACTTTACATTCAGCAAACTCAAATTCTTCAGCAGGTAGGCCTTTTTCTACATCTTCTTGCATTTTCCTTTTAAAGCCTAGTTCATGTGTACATTTTATGCCATGAGGCAATTCTTTTGGCTGAGTTAGACTTATCACATCAACCTGATCATAGTTTATGGGAGCTTTGAAAGAAGTCAGCTCAAAGTTTCCCCATTTAAAAGTAGGTTGATTACCATGTTCGTCTTTTAAGTTATCGGTTTTGGCATAAAGCGTATAGTCATATTCCCCAATCTCTGCATTGGGCGGAAGATCTGTTAAGGCTTCAACTAGTTCGTGTTCACGTTGTATCTTTTGTTCTTGCACGCTTTGGGCATCTCGATATTCTGTCCATTTAGTATATCCCCAAGGAATGCTTATGGTTGGAATAATTAACAGAAGTTTTATTTTAGTTGTTAATGGCTTATCAGTTATTACTCCTATAACCGCATATAAAGCAAAATAGATGATCAGAAGAACCGCATAAGCTGGTAAAAGCCACCACGCAAAAAAGACAATAATATCCCCTGATATCAACGCTCCAACTAAAAATATAACTAAAACAAGGAATATACCAACAATAACTTTAATCATCACTCTAACCTTCGGAGTATCACATAAAAATATTATATGGAGTGAATTATACCATTAAGGAAAGTACGGTTAAAAAACATTCGAAATGCTAGCCGCACTTTTAACATTTAATCTGCCACCCAGATTTTCTCTAACTCCATTTTCTCAGGATGATATTTATACACATTAATTCCACCGCCGGTGGCTTGCCCGGTGACGAGGATATGAGCTTTCGGAGAAGAGGAAACGCTGAGGTTTCTCTGATAGTAATTTGTTGAAATACTCGGGTCGTTGCCGATTTCTACATAGCCTTTAATTTGAGGCTCACCTACAGTATAGACAGCAGCAATTTCATCGCCATAACCGTCATAATTACCACTTTGTCTCAGTGCAACAAATTCTGTATCTGTAACAAAAGCATAAGCAATAACACTGATTTTCGTAATTTGTTTTTCTTTCAATTTTTCGGGAATATTATCAAACTTTAATGATAGGCGTTGTCTATTCATAATGTTATGAATTTCCCACATATAATTCCTAATATTTTCACCTCCTGTCACAACCCAATCACCATTAGGACTTATTAAACCGGTAGTTTTTCCACAATTTCCATTCAATTTAGCGACAGGCTTTAAAGTATGCCTATTCCATAAAGTAATTTCATCATAACTTCCTTTTTTACTACTGTTAGGATTAATTGGATTTTCTGTTAGGTTAGTTTCCGCAACAGGAGAATTGCCAACTGAACAAGCTGCTGTTGCAGATAAAAAATAATCTTTACTCATTGATAAAGTTAATGGGAAAGGGAAACTTCCATCGGTATAAACTGGTACTAAATCTTTTCCATACCCTTTATAAAGCTGCCCGTTATCTTCCATATTAGAGGAAAGATAAAATTGTTTATCTGCTGACATAATATGCGTTTTCACTTGAAAGTGTGGGAAATTTTCTATTTCTTTTCCTTCTACATTTTGAATATGCACAATATTTTTATTATCCTGCCACATAAACTCATGGCTATCAGGAATAAAAAAGGCACTAAACGCGTTGGCATTTCGGGCAAGTATTGTCTTTTCCTTTTTCTCAATATCCCATAACACCAACTGACCAACAGGTTTATGTCTATAGGCATCTTCCGTAGCATGAGCACTAATGACATAACGCCCGTCGGTTGAAACACTTAACGAAAGTACCGGTGCAGTGCTGAAATATTTATATATAGCAAATAAAATAACGCATAGAATAACAGCTAATACAATAACTCTTAATTTTAACTTAGTAATCATTTTTTATATCTCCCAAAGTTTGAATTAGCCTTTATCCATCTATCCATAATTTGATTTTTATAGCTTTCTTTGTAGATATCAGGAAAAACCTTTTGGGTATCCAATGCCTTCCACTCCCACTCCCGCATTGCCGAGTGCGAAATAAAATAATTACTCTGATCAAAGAAATTGAATTTTTTGTCTTCTTTATCTTCTTCACTACTGGTATTGCCATTAATAAATTGATCAAACCCTTCCTCTTTTTGAAGTTCTGTTAATTTTTTATTTTTATACCCAATACCTTCAACAGACAAACGATTTCCTTGATGCCCCAACGCAGGACGCACCCACATATTTTTTATATAAATCGTCCAATTGTTAAATACCTGGTAAGTCAGCACATCAACAATATGTTTAAAATACTCATCATCAGGACGAAAACGACGATAATGGCTCCAAGGTTTCAAATAGTTTAATGGCTTCTTTAAATCAGAGGATACATCATTGGCTTCTTCCATCAGTAATTTTTCAATCTTCTGTTTTATTTCCCGTCCTTTCACTGTGTTTTCTATATTGTTATATTCCACAATGTCGTCCTGGTTTAGGCTTCCCCGATGTATTAGGACGTTCCGTCGGAGTTGTTCTATATTTTCATAATACTCACCAATTAAATTTAACTTATAGTAATAATCTTTTAAGGCTCCAGTGGTGTTTGCTAGAGAGGAATATTTCATCGGATAAGCCCCACCAATTAAACCTGTATATTCCTTATCTCCACCACGACTATCACCATCCAACACTCCATCTTCTTGTGAATACAATACGCGAAGATATTTCACTGTTTTATGTGCATAAGGAAATAGTTCCATTGCCACTGGATTTTTCACGCGAGTATATGTGTCAGTGATTGCATTATCAGCGACAGCGGCTTCCCACATAATCAGATTATCAATTTTTTCATTATAGGCCCCGTCAAAATCACCTAAAATATTCAATGCACTTAATGCAACTCGGGCACCTAATGAATGAGTAATAATATTAACTTTAATGCCTTCATTAAATAACTCTATCAATACCTTTGCGAGCTCTCGCCCTGCTTCGTTAGCATACATTTCCGCTCTGAAAAACACCATGGAAGGATCAACGCTACCAGACCAAGTCACTCCAATAATTCGGTGATATTTATCCCAATCAGTAAAAGGATCATCATAATTTAATTTACCAGATGCAGCTAAATTCAAATAATATTCAACATGTGGAAACCAACCTAAAGCTTTATGACCATTAACTTTTAAATCTACCTCATCGTAAATGTGCTTAACATAAATATTGTCATCCTCTTTCGCTTGCTCAAGTAGTGTATTTGTCGCCAATTGACCAATCGCCTTGTTATCATAATGCAAATAAGGTCGCTGAACCTGATCGGAGGGTGGTAAGTTTGAATATTCTGGAAGCTCGCCAAAATCTTCCGATTGTGGAAATTTTCCAATATGTCCAAGTGAAACATTGTAGCCATGAATAAACAAAGTAGCGGTGTTACCATCCTTTTTAATCTGTTCAAGTTGTTTTGTAGATAATCTCGTCTCACTATTTTGACGAAAACGCAAATTCAATAAAATCGGTGGGGGAAGATAGATTGCCTTCACTTCTTTTGCATTTACCGAAACAAACACTTTTAGTGGTTTAGCAAGTTGTAATCGCGGGTCTTTAGTTTTTTCATCATTTGCTTTGATAAGTACATAGCCGTCTGAATCATTAAAAAATGCTTGTTCATCTTTATCAGTAAGCTGTCTGCCGTCTTTTTTATGACGGTCGTATTTTGGTGCGGTATCAGGACCTCTCATTAATTGCCAGGAAATCAGACCGCACTTTACGCTCAAATGGTGACTATCTCCATTTTTATCAATTTCACCGTAAAAAACCCCACCATCTTGGTCATAAACTTTGACCATAATTCCTGCAGGTAAAGGACGATCAAGTGTATCTTTATGATGAATAATGATATTAGTACGACAAGCTGCAGTGCCCATCTTGGTTGATTCAGAACGGTGGGCTTCTTCGAATTGATGATAGAATGGTTGTGTAGTGGTATTAGCCATGTAAATTTGCTCCCAATTTATTACGGATAATATTTTTATTTTCTAGAACGCTTATCCGTTGTTTTATAAGGTATCGTTTTTTTTGTTCAGTGATGTCACTTTGTAAAATTTGATTAATTTTCTTTTCTGGATCTAATCTGTCAATCACATTACCATAGGCCAAACTTAGCAAAGTTAGCAGGCCAATATCAATAGTTTGATACAAAGCATGAGTTTTGCAAAGACGATAACAATGTTGAACGACTTTTTCAATGGTCTCTCTTTCATAGTAATCGTTTAGAATAGGTGTGGTTTCTAGCAGTTCATTGACTAAATCTGTTAGCAGAGAAGCATTTCTTTCATCGACAATGACGTTCATCTCAAACCTATCAAACTGCTTCTTAGCTGGTGTTATTTTAGCAAACTCCATTGTTGGCGCATAATGCACAACATGATGGCCTTTAGGTAAACTAATTGAGTCTATTAACCCGCCTCCCCAAAACGTTGCGAGCTTTTTAGGGTAATACATTAAACGGTCAAAATAGTCTTCCAATACTGTCGGGTCATAAAAGCGAAAATAGAGCAAGCGTCCGTCATAGGTTGGCATGTAGATAAATTTTCTGAAATGGTGTAACAGCTCATCAAATTTGGCATGAGAGCGAAAGAAAAAGCCAAACGGCTTATTCCATTGCTGAAACCCGTCTTCTTGCTCTTTTCCTTTTGGGCTTTCACTGCACAGTTCTTCAACAAAAGGATGATTTTCCGGTAAGTGCAACAAATAAGGCGCAGTTCTTTTTCTCTTTTCTCCTTCTTCACCTTTAAATAAACAAGCGTAATGAATATCATCCAACTCAAAACGCTGTGGAAACCAAAAGCTCACTTCGGCATTAATAATGGCATAACATTGGCCGGCGGAATTATCTTCCGGCCATAGATAATGCTTAATGGTGTCAGGAATAGGTTGAAATAAGAAAGGTGTACGTTCATCTTCTCGTCTTATCGGGAATTCGGTTTTAGTTAAACAGGCTATTGTGCTTTTTTCATTTTCTCGATATTGGTTAGGATTGAAAATGATAACCGGATGCTGTTCCGATAACTCTTGCGCTGTTGTTTTTAATTGCGCAATTAATGTTTCATCGGCATGGCGTTGAAAATAGGTATTAAGGGGTAGGGGAAGAAAAGAATACTGTAATCGAATTTGGTTCTGTTGTTGGTAAACTGTAATGTGATTTTTGGCGATTTCGGCACTAGCGGCATAAATTAAGATAATAATATCTTCTTGTTCGTTATTGGAGAGTTGGTGAGCATTGACGGCATAGATTAGATTTTCATGTGGCATGGAATTCTCCTTGGTTAGAGGACAAATATTATAGGGATTTTAGAGTTAAAAGCTAACCTATTAATTAATCACCGTAATTATACTATCTATGTATTCCCTTTCTTTTATTTTTTTC
>JAWHBY010000043.1:0-17637 GCA_032568935.1 Parahaemophilus parainfluenzae | reverse complement strand
ATTGGCACAACTGCGGTGACACTGTCTGCGATCATTTTGGGATCTAATATGGTTGGTTTGATGCTTTATGACCGCTTTAACCCCGCTGAGCCACTTAAATCACAAGGTAAAATTGATTCTCGTTGGCATTCCTTAATTGACTCACTCAAACTTTCCGGCACGGTAGTGATCGGCACCCTTTGTGGTTTCTTATTCAAATCCTATCTCATGTTGCCTACCGGAATTAATCTGTATGTATTGATCGTACTGATTTTCTTTGTGGGGATTCAGCTAAGAAATAACGGTATTTCCTTAAAAGAGGCCCTTTTCAATAAACGAGGTTTCCAAACA
This sequence comes from Parahaemophilus parainfluenzae, assembly GCA_032568935.1. Lineage (GTDB taxonomy): Bacteria > Pseudomonadota > Gammaproteobacteria > Enterobacterales > Pasteurellaceae > Haemophilus_D > Haemophilus_D parainfluenzae_AE. The sequence goes on along the minus strand of JAWHBY010000043.1, from coordinate 17,307 downwards.
GGGATGGTGTTTACTTTTACTTCATTATTAGGTGGTATCATTGCTGCTTTCGTTTTGGCTATGCCAATTACACAAGGGCTGGCATTTGCCTCTGGAATGGGTTGGTATTCGTTATCTAGTGTAGTATTGACCAATGCATGGGGACCAGTGCCGGGCAGTATTGCCTTTTTTAATGACTTATCCCGTGAAATTGTCAGCTTATTTGTGATCCCATTATTTATGCGTAATTTCCGTTCGACTGCAATTGGGATTACGGGTGCGACAGCAATAGATTGTACCTTGCCAATTATTCAAAAAGCAGGAGGTATTGAAGTCACGCCAATTGCGATTTCATTCGGCTTTGTTACGAATATTCTGCCACCGTTACTATTGGTTTTCTTTTCCAGTATTCCGTTATAAAAAAGAAATACAAAAACAAAAGAGTTAATCGTCACTTTTCGATTAACTCTTTTTTTTATATTTAACATTAAGGATGATCAGTTTCTATGCATGGCAATAACCGCCTGACCTAAACTGAGTCCGCCATCACCCATCGGTAGTTTATGCGCACTCAGTACATGGAATTCGCCCAGATGTTCTTTTAATAAGCGACGTAGCAGTTGGTTATGCATCACACCACCAGATAACACGATAGTACGGCATTGGTGCCGGCGTGCTTGGTTTGCAGCAAGTTCAGCAAAACCTTGGGCGAGAGCATAATGAAAGGCAAAGGCTTTATCTTCAACAGGCGCATGGTAATTCAACCAACTTTGCCAAAAGTACGCCAAATCCAGTTTATTGCTTATAAGTGGAATTTTTACTGGAATATTGACCGCACTTTGTGCTTGTGTCACCAAAGACGAGGTGTTTGCTAGTGCTTCTAAATGACAGGCAGCTTCGCCCTCCCAAGAAACAATGGTTGGTGCAATACCGAGAGCATAAGCTACGGCATCAAATAAACGACCCGCAGATGATATAGGTGGACAATTGAGTCCGCGCTCAATGGCATTAACTAATATTTGCCAATTCGGTTCAGTGCAAGTTTTTGTGAGTATTTCTTGCCACTGTGGCACAAATTGATGCAGGTGAGCTAGCCAGTTACGCCAAGGTTGTTTGGCCGCAAGATCACCACCAGGTAGAGCAACAGCTGGCAGACCACCTAAATATTGACTATGTTGATAATCAACAAGTAGGCATTCGCCCCCCCAAAGTTGTCCATTTTCACCCATGCCGATACCGTCTAGAGCAAGACCAATAACAGGTTCATTACAATTGTGCTCGACCATTACGCTGACAATATGAGCATGATGATGTAGAACTTCTATTGGTGTGATTTGTTGCTGTTCGGCAAGTTGTTTACCAATGGAAGATGAAAAATAGTCGGGGTGAGCATCCATCGCGATGATGTCGGGTTCAAATTGGTAAATATGCTGAAATAATGCAAGATTTTCACTTAATTGTGACCGCACTTGCTCGTTTGCGGTATCGCCAATATGTTGACTCAGTACGGCTTTATTGTGACGTAGTAAGCAGAATGTATTTTTCAGATCAGACCCCAACGCCAACACATTTTTAGTACTTTGTGTTTCAAGTGGTATTTCATCGGGCACATAGCCTCGAGCACGACGTAGTGTTTCTAATCCATCGAAGGCAACACGAACAAGGCTATCATCAGCACGTTGTAGAATATCGCGATTGTGACAAAGATAAAAATCAGTCAAGTTAGCTAATTGTTCTATAGCATGTTCATTTTTCAGTACGGGAGGTTGCCCGCTTGCATTCGCAGACGTCATCACGAGGGGACGATTAACCGCACGTAATAACAAATGTTGTAGTGGATTACTTGGAAGCATGACGCCGATTTCTTGCAAGTTAGGCGCAATATTATCAGCAATATTGGGTACTTTATGTTTTGCTAGCAGTACAATCGGTGCAGCGCTGCTGGTTAGCAATTCTGTTTCTTGAGAACTCAAATCCTGTAAAATCTGCAGATCAGGCACCATAATGGCTAATGGTTTTGTGGGACGATGCTTCCGTTGACGTAATAAATCAGCCGCCTTTTGGTTATTCGCATCACAGGCCAGATGAAAACCGCCTAAGCCTTTAACCGCGACGATGTGACCTTGTTGCAATAAAAGTGCGGTCTGTTTTAGCGCGGTTTCATGAGTAGCAAGCGTTTGTTCTCGATCTTGTAACCAGATATGGGGGCCGCAAACAGAACAAGCATTGGGTTGAGCATGAAAACGACGATCACCGGGATCTTTATATTCTTTTTCACATTGTGGACAAAGCGGAAAAACAGACATCGCCGTGTTTTTTCGGTCGTAAGGAATTGCCTTGATGATGGTAAAACGCGGGCCACAATGGGTACAATTGGTAAAGGGGTAGTGATAACGTCGATTGTTGGGATCGAATAAGTCAGCTAAACAATGTGGACAGGTTGCTGCATCGGGAATAATTTGCGTGTCCATTTGATTGTTTTCGCTTTCCCGGATAGTAAAGCTTGTTACTGTGGCTGCGTCAGGCCAATCTATGGTTTGCTGAGTAACGTCAGTAATTTGCGCTAGAGGTGGGAGTTTATTTTGTAGGTCGGATAAAAATTGCTCGAGTGCATCTGCTGGTGGAGAGACAAAACGAATTAATACGCCTTGTCCATCATTATTGACATCTCCATTTAATCCATATTGATTTGCCAGAAGCCAGACAAAAGGACGAAATCCCACGCCCTGAACTTTTCCTTTTATGCGTAATTCGATCCCTTGCATAACGCAATCCTGTTTATTTTTGATTGAGACCAAGAAAATCGCCGACTTCGTGTTCTAGCTGGCTCATGGCAATTAAGGCTTCTTGAGTCTGTTTGGCTTCTTCTTCATCAATAATCGTCATGGCGAAACCCACATGTACGAGAACCCATTTGCCAACTAGAGGTTTTGGGTCATCCTGACAAATTAATGAAATATTAACTTCTCTTTTTACTCCGCAGACATCGACTACAGCAAGCTGTAATGCGCTGTCAGCTACTTGAATGATCTGTCCTGGAATACCTAAACACATAATCTGTCCTTAGTTAGAATGTTTATGAGATGAATCGTTTATTGTGTTTCAATAAACGTACTGTGAGTGTGAAATTTTATCATGTAACCACCTAAATTTGTATAGCCATATCTTAAATAAGGCTACTGCATTTTTGTTTAAAATCTGTTCACATTTTTAACATAAAATTATTATGTTTCACTGTTATTTAACAGGTGTATCACAGTAATAGAAAAACAATGAAAATCTTTTGATCTTAATCACAAATTTTCGAATTAGTTCTTGAGCTTTACTTTTTTACAGGAGTATCCTTACTTCTAGAGTGGTTATTGTAAAAAACGTTATTTACATACAAGGAGGGGAGTGTATGAATCGTTTTGTAATCGGTGATCCGAAGGATTGCATTGGATGCAACACCTGTATGGCCGCTTGTAGCGAAGTGCATAAAGCTTTCGGATTACAATCTTTTCCACGCTTACAAGTCATGCGTAATGATGATGTAACCGTGCCAATTCTCTGTCGTCATTGTGATGATTCACCATGTGCTACCGTGTGCCCGGTGCACGCAATCACACACATTAATGACACCATTCAACTTAACGAAAGTCTCTGTATCGGTTGTAAACTTTGTGGTATTGCTTGCCCATTCGGTGCAATTACTCAACATGGTTCTGCACCGATTGACGCACCAACCTATTATGAAGGATTCTCCTTCACTGATGCGGTAAAACGAGATATTCGTACAGCACCAGATAATACGGATTTACACAATATGCTGGCATGGCAACCTGGCGTGAAAGCTATTGCGGTGAAATGCGATCTTTGCTATTTCCGTGAAGATGGTCCGGCTTGTGTACAAACCTGTCCGACCAAAACATTATTTATTATTAGTGATGAGAGTATCAAACAGGCTAACGAAAGAAAACGTGAAATGGCAATGGTTTCTTCGCCTGCGATCCCAAGATAATTAGTGTGTTTTAACTTATAATCAATGGAGTGATATTATGAGTTTACCTATCAATTTACTCATCACGACCCTGTTGATTTATGTCGTTGGTGCGTTTATTTCGCTCGCAGTGAGACGAAATGAACAACTTTCAATCAATATATCCGGCGTGACCGGTGTACTTGCTGGAGTGTTAGGTATTGTTGCCTGCATCCCCGTTCTGATCAGCAGCGACACAGTCGTTGATGTTTTTAAAACCCCATTTGAATTTGCCTCATTTTCCATCCGTATTGATGGATTGGCGGCGTTTATGGTGTGTGTCATTTCTTTATTAGTGATTGTGACCGCACTTTATTCTTTCTCTTATGTGAAAGAATACAAAGGTAAAGGCGCTGGTTCTATGGGGTTCTTTATGAATTTATTTATCGCTTCCATGGTTGCGTTAGTTACCAGCGATAATGCGTTCTACTTCCTTGTATTCTTTGAAATGATGTCATTGGCATCTTATTTCTTAGTCCTTACCGAACAAGATGACAATGCTGTAAATGCAGGCTTGCTTTATTTCTTTATTGCACATGCCGGTTCGGTATTAATTATGATCGCCTTCTTCATTTTCTACTGCTATGCCGGTAGTTTTGAATTTAGCTCATTCCGTCAAACCACTTTGCCAGCACCGCTTGCCTTTACAGCCTTTATTTTGGCATTTTTAGGTTTTGGCGCCAAAGCGGGGATGATTCCATTACACAGCTGGTTACCGAAAGCTCACCCAGCTGCACCTTCTCATGCATCTGCGATGATGTCTGGTGTAATGGTTAAAATCGGTATCTTCGGGATCATTAAAGTGGGTGTTGATCTTCTCGGTTCTACCAATGTTTGGTATGGCGTTATCGTACTCGGTGTCGGTGCGGTATCTTCCGTACTCGGTGTACTTTATGCCTTGGCAGAACATGACATCAAAAAACTCTTGGCTTATCACACGGTAGAAAATATCGGCATCATTATGATGGGTGTGGGCGTTGGTATGATTGGTATCGCGACACATCATCCAGTATTAGCAACCGTGGGCTTACTTGGTGGGTTATACCACTTACTTAACCATGCCGTGTTCAAAGGCTTGTTATTCTTAGGTGCAGGTTCAGTAATGTATCGCTTGCATACTAAAGATATGGACTTAATGGGCGGCTTAGGCAAACTTATGCCTTACACTGCGTTTTGTTTCTTAATCGGTACCATGGCGATTTCTGCATTGCCACCGTTTAACGGTTTTGTTAGTGAATGGTTTACTTATCAATCCTTATTCACCTTAAGTCAAAGTGATGATTTCGTATTAAAACTTGCAGGTCCAATTGCCATTATTATGTTGGCGTTGACTGGTGCGTTAGCAGCACTTTGTTTCGTGAAAGTGTACGGTATCAGCTTCGGCGGTGCACCACGTAGTGAAAAAGCAGCTAATGCACGCGAAGTACCAAAACCAATGGTGATTGCCATGGCGGTATTAGCCTTATGTTGTGTATTATTAGGTGTGGGCGCATCTGTGGTAACGCCAATAATTGCGAAAATTTCGACCGCACTTGCTCATAGCGAACCGTTCATGTTGGCTCAAAATGGAGTAGTAGTTGCACAAGCTGAACCGCATACTGCACTTTCAACGCCGATGGTGACTATCATGTTATTGGCATTTTTCTTCTTGCCATTTAGTTTCTATGCGTTCACCAAAAATCAACGTTTATCCGATCGTGCAAAAGGCAATCCATGGGCTTGTGGTTATGCTTATGAACAAGATATGGCGGCTTCTGCGGGTAGCTTCACTCGTCCGTTACGTACGATTTTCAAACCACTTTATACCTTGCGCGAAGTGTTGGATCCTGCACCTTTAGGTGATAAAGGCATCCAAGCGGTAATTAAAGGCGCAACAAAAACAGAACCTTTCTGGGAAGAAAAAATAACGATGCCTATCGCTCGTTTTATTCCTTGGTTAGGAACAAAAATCCAATGGTTACAACAAGGTGACTTCCGTGTGTACTGCGTGTACTTCGTGATTGCCTTGGTGGCAATACTACTTTCCATTGCGTTGATGTAGGAGGTTGAAGATGATTATGTTACCTTCAGAAATTGCAACATCTGCCGGAATGTTTGTTTTTGCCATTGTGCAAGCCTTGATTTTGCTTGTCCTTGCACCGTTATTTTCCGGTATTTCACGTATGATCCGCGCTCGTATTCAATCTCGTCGCGGTCCAGGCGTGTTACAAGATTATCGCGACATTGCGAAATTAATGAAACGCCAAAATATTTGGCCTGACAATGCGGGTTGGGTTTCTAAAGTGATGCCTTATGTGCTAATCAGCACTGTGATGGTAGTCGCCATGAGCTTGCCTTTATTTACCCGTGTTGCACCATTTGGCGCTGGCAGTGATTTAATCACCGTGATTTACTTATTCGCCTTGTTCCGTTTCTTCTTTTCAATTGCGGGTTTGGATTCAAACAGCACATTCTCAAGTTTAGGGGCAAGTCGTGAAGTCACATTAGGAGTCTTGGTAGAGCCAATTCTCATGTTGGCATTCCTTGTCATTGCGTTAATTGCCGGTTCAACCAATTTTGCGGTTATCGGTAATGCGCTTTCCGAAAACACTTGGCAATATCCAATTGCGACAGTGATTGCTATCGCTGCAGCATTCTTCGCCGTATTTATTGAAATGGGTAAAATTCCATTTGATTTGGCAGAAGCAGAACAAGAATTACAAGAAGGTCCATTGACTGAATATTCTGGTCCAGCACTCGCCTTATTAAAAATCGGCTTAAGTTTAAAATCTATGGTTGTGGCATCTATCTTTGTGAGCGTGTTGCTTCCTTTCGGTATCCCGACAGAGATGAGCTTAAGTGCGGTCATTTTAGGTGGTATTTTATTCTTCGTGAAATTATTAGTGGTGTTCGTATTGGCTTGTGTCTTTGAAAACACACTTTCTCGTACCCGCTTTATGTTAACAGGACGTTTAACCGTGGTCGGCTTCGGCATTTCTGTGTTGGCGTTTGTATTTTACTTCACTGGGTTGTAAGGAGGACAAATATGGAACGTTTAGCTCTGATTACAATCATTTTACCTTTCGTAGGGGCGTTTATTGTCGGTTTGAACAAAAAACATTTTGCTCAAATTGCCACAGTATTTGCTGCGCTTACTACGCTGGGCACCTTGTTAGTCGCAGGACAATGGTTTGCCGATGGTCATCAAAGCGTCACTTATGACATCGTCGCTTTTGATAAAACCGCGATCTTTGGTGTAACGCTTGATGCAGTCAGTACATTAATTGCCTTTGCCGTTGTGGCCTTAGGTTTCTTAATCTGCTTATATTCTTGTGGTTACTTAACCGATAAAAACCGTGAACACCCACATAATGGGTTACCACGTTTTTATGCATTCTTGCTCATCTTTATCGGTGCCATGGCGGGCTTGGTGTATTCCTCAACTTTAGCAGGACAATTATTGTTCTTCGAAATTACTGGGGGATGTTCTTGGGCATTAATCAGTTATTACCAAACACCAAAAGCTCAAGCAGCCGCAATGAAAGCCTTGATTATCACCCACGTGGGGGCAATTGGGTTATATATTGCCGCAGCCTATTTATTCAGCCAATCAGGTACTTTCTCTATCACTGCGTTAGAACATTTAGATCCGAGTGCGAAAACCATCGTGTTATTCGGTGTGATGTTTGCTGCGTGGGGTAAATCAGCACAATTACCAATGCAAATTTGGTTGCCTAATGCGATGGAAGCACCAACACCGGTGAGTGCGTATTTGCACGCCGCATCAATGGTTAAAGTTGGGGTGTACATCTTCGCTCGTTCTGTTATGTCTGCTGGTGAGATTCCACATATTGTGGGTGAAGTCGGCATCATCATGGCGATGATTACCTTAATTTACGGCTTCTTAATGTACTTGCCACAAACTGACTTAAAACGTTTATTGGCATATTCAACCATTACTCAACTTTCTTATATTTTCATTGGGATTTCTCTTGCTGCATTAGGCTCTAAATTGGCCTTTGTGGCAGCGATTAGCTACATCTTCAACCATGCTTTCGCGAAAAGCTTATTCTTCTTGGTCGCGGGTTCATTAAGTTATGCGACAGGAACTCGTTCTATGCCATTACTACAAGGCATTATGCGTACAATGCCAGTGGTAGGGGCTGGATTTGGCGTAGCCGCGTTAGCGATTGCCGGGGTTCCACCGTTTAACGGATTCTTCAGTAAATATCCATTATTTGCGGCTGGATTTGAATTAGGCCATGAATATGGCTGGATTACTTGGTTAATGGTGCTTGCTTTAGTTGAATCTACCGCGACATTCGTATGGTTGTTGTATAAATTCGGACAATGTGTCATCGGTAAACCATCAGAAGTGGTTGCCAATGCACAACCTATACCATTCTCTGTGCGTTTCGTGTTAGTTGTATTAATGGTGATGTCCGTGGTGTCCAGTTTTATCGCCGCATATTGGTTAGGTTTGGCTGGTTAGGTTAAGGAGGAATCTATGTTAATGATAAATGGACTTGCGTGTTTACTCATTATTACCTCTCTTTGCGTAATTATGGTTCGAACCGCCAAAAAAGCTGCGTTATTTTACAGTTTGCAATCATTGGTATTGGTATTACTGTTTGTTTATCTTGCTAATGAAATGCAAGCCCACGAACTTTACATGTGGTCAATTAGCGCATTTATTACCAAAGTGGTTTTGGTGCCAGCAATTTTAATCTATGCGATGAAAAAAGTTGATGAAAGTCAAACTCCAGCTGGAATAAATGTCGCTTGGTTGATCCCGATCACAGCAGTGATAGTTACATTGTGCTACTTTGTTGTTGTCCCAATCGATTTACCGTTGGTTGCACATCTTAAACCAGCATTATCAGTGTCATTAAGTCACTTCTTATTAGGTTTAGTATGCATTGTTAGCCAACGCAATATCGTAAAACAAGTATTCGGTTATTGTTTGATGGAAAACGGTTCTCATCTCACATTAGCCTTATTGGCAAATAAAGCACCTGAGTTAGTGGAAATCGGAATTGCCACAGATGCTATCTTTGCCGTCATCATAATGGTGGTGTTGGTAAACAAAATTTACCGTACATTCCACTCATTAGATGCAAAACAACTTATGAGTTTGAAGGGGTAACGCTATGTATGAACAATGGATAATCGCGTTATTAATCGCACCTTTAGCAATATCACTTGCCAGTTTCGCTTGTGGCGTGACAAAAGCGCGGACAATTTGTACCGCACTTCATGTTACAGGTTTGATTTTGATGTTGGTATTTGCCTTACAAATTATTAATGGCGTGCTAACTCAGGGGGAAATCAGTGCATTAAATAACTGGGTTTACATCGACAGTCTATCTGCTATTTTCTTAGGTCTCATCGCTATTGTCGGAACATTAGCCGGTATTTATTCTATCGGTTACATTGGTACTGAATATCGCGAAGGGCATCTTGATTTGAAAACATATTGCAATTATTACGGCTTTTTGCATTTGTTTTTCTTCACCATGATTATTTCTGTGATCACCAATAATGTGATTTTGATGTGGGCAGCCATTGAAGCAACCACATTAAGTTCTGCATTCTTGGTCGGCACATACAAACAAAAAACCTCTCTTGAGGCGGCATGGAAATACATCATTATTTGTTCAGTTGGGGTGGCGTTTGGATTGTATGGCACAATTTTAACATTCTCTAATGGAACTAATCTTCTAGCTGATCCAAGCCAAGCCATTTTCTGGACAGAAATCAATCAACAGGCAGCGGGTTTGAATCCAATGCTCATGTATCTTGCTTTCGCTTTTATTTTGGTTGGGTTTGGTACTAAATGCGGTCTATTTCCAATGCATACTTGGTTGTCTGATGCACACAGTGAGGCACCAAGTCCAGTGAGTGCGATTCTATCAGCTGTATTATTGAATTGTGCCATGTTGGTGGTATTGCGTTATTACATCTTAGTTTCTAAAGCAGTCGGTTCTACATACCCGCAAACCTTATTGTTGGTATTTGGTTTACTCTCTGTATTAGTGGCGGCGTTGTTTATTATCGTCCAATTCGACATCAAACGTTTATTGGCATATTCCAGTATTGAAAACATGGGGTTAATTAGCTTTGCCTTTGGTTTAGGTGGCCCAATCGGTGTATTTGCGGGTTTATTACATACCATCAACCATAGTTTAGCGAAAACTTTGTTATTCTGTGCTTCAGGTAACATATTATTAAAATATAAAACCCGTGATATGAACCAAGTACGTGGTTTATGGCGTGTCGCACCAATGACGGCGGTGTTATTTGCCGGTGGTGCATTAGCACTAGGTGGTATTCCACCGTTTAACGTGTTCGTCAGTGAATTCAGTATTGCTGTTGCCGGTATTTACGCAGGTAAAACTTGGTTAATGGTGTTCTGTTTAATTTTACTTACTATCGTGTTAGCTGGATTGTCTTTAATGGTATTAAAAACCGTATTAGGCAAAAAATCGGATAATGTTGAAGTGGGGGATGTGAACAAAATTTCACTCGTGGCGATGGCAATTTTATTGTTATTCATGTTTATTATGGGTATTCATATTGCCGAACCAATTTTGCAGTTATTAAAAAGTGCGGTCGGAATTGTACTCGGATCTGAACAAGTGTCCTTTGGTGAAATGTTAGTTTTACCTTGGCAAAGTTTAGCGCAATGATCGACAGGAGGATAAATATATGGAATTAACTAAAAATACATCAGTCGATCCAGCCAAAATGATTGGCAAAAATTACATTGAAGCAGTCAATGCAAAATTTCCAAATACCATTTTGGATGAGGAGTGGTCAACACCAAATCAGGTTACCCTTACCATTAAAACCAATATGTTACCTGATGTGGTTGAATACCTTTATTATCAACATGAAGGTTGGTTACCGTTGGTATTCGGGAATGATGAGCGTTCAATTCATGGCAACTATGCAGTGTACTACGTACTTTCCATGGAAGGAGAAGTGAAAACTTTTATCACCATTAAAGCCTTAGTTGATCCTGTGAGCTTAGAATTTCCGTCTGTGACACCAAAAGTCAAAGCAGCGGTTTGGGGCGAACGTGAATTATTCGATATGTATGGTTTGAAAGCCGTCGGTTTACCAGACCAACGCCGCTTAGTATTGCCAGATGATTGGCCGGATGATCTTTATCCATTACGTAAAGACTCCATGGATTACCGTTTACGTCCCGATCCAACAACCGCGACAGAAACGTACGAATTTATTAACGAAAAAGGCGAAGCTCGTATCGTTCCACTTGGTCCGTTACATATCACTTCGGATGAACCTGGACATTTCCGTTTGTTCGTGGATGGGGAAGATATTATTGATGCGGACTATCGTTTGTTCTATGTGCACCGTGGTATGGAAAAATTGGCGGAAACCCGTATGGATTACGACCAAGTTAACTTCCTGGCTGACCGTGTGTGCGGGATTTGTGGTTTCACTCATAGTGTGGCCTACGCCAATTCTGTGGAAAGCGCTTTAGGGATTAAAATTCCAAAACGAGCTGAATGGATCCGTGCGATTTTATTAGAAGTAGAACGTTTACACAGCCACTTATTAAACTTAGGTCTATCTAGCCACTTTACCGGCTTTGATACTGGCTTTATGCAATTCTTCCGTGTTCGTGAGAAATCCATGACCTTGGCTGAAGTGCTAACCGGTGCACGTAAAACCTATGGTATTAACCTTATCGGTGGTGTGCGTCGCGATATGTTGAAACATCAACGTGAGCAATGTATCAAACTTATCGGCGAAATGCGTGAAGAACTCAAAACCTTAACCGATATTTTATTAAATACACCGAATATGGAACAACGTACGGTAGGTGTCGGTGTCTTGGCAAAAGATATCGCTCGTGACTTTAGCCCGGTTGGTCCAATGATTCGTGGTTCCGGCTTTGCTCGTGATGTGCGTAAAGTACACCCATTCTCCGGTTATGGCGATATTCCTTTCAATCTCTTCACTGAAGCCAATGGTGATGTGTTATCTCGTGTGAAAGTGCGGATTAATGAAGTGTTTGAATCCATGAATATCATCGATTACATGGTGGATAATTTGCCAAGTGGCGAAATCTTAAAAGAAGGTTTCAATTATACGCCTGGACGTTTTGCTTTAGGGATTACTGAGGCACCACGTGGCGAAGATATTCACTGGTCAATGCTAGGCGACAACCAAAAACTTTTCCGTTGGCGTTGTCGTGCTGCGACTTATGCTAACTGGCCAACTTTACGCTATATGTTGCGTGGCAATACAGTGTCTGATGCGCCACTTATTATTGGTAGTCTTGACCCTTGTTATTCTTGTACCGACCGTGTCACCGTGGTGGATGTGCGTAAACGCAAAGCGAAAACCGTAGATTATAAAGAGATTGAACGCTACGGTATCGAACGTAAAAATTCACCATTGAAATAGGGGAGGCGGAAAATGTTTAAATTACTAAAAACGGTATTTAAAGCAGGTGATGTCACCACCAAATATCCGTTCAAACCTTATGAAGTCGATGATGATTTTAGAGGAAAACCAGAACTTAATTCTGATCAATGTATTGTCTGCGCGGCTTGTACCATTGCCTGTCCAGCCAATGCATTAACGATGAGAACGGATCCCGTTACAGGCGAACGTACATGGTCATTATTCCTTGGTCGTTGTATTTTCTGTGGTCGTTGCGAGGAGGTTTGTCCAACTAAGGCGATTCGATTATCGCAAGATTTTGAATTATCAGTGACGAATAAACAGGATCTTTTCCAAGAAACGACCTTTGCGACAGTCGCTTGTCAGGAATGTGGTAAACCGTTTATTTCTTATAAAGAACTGAATTACACCATCGATTTATTCAAACAAACTTTGGATAACCCAGAGTTAGTGAAACGAAAATTGGCGGAATTACATACCTGTCCGGTTTGCAAACGTCAACATAGTTTAGAAAAAACCGCAAATATGGAATCCAATATGCGGATGAAATTGATCGACTTTAAGGAGCCAGTTCGCTTGAATTTCAAAAAAGCAATCGAACAACGTGAGGAAAGTGCGGTTGATTTACCTAACGTTTTAGCAGGAGGCGAAAGACGATGAACACTCAAATTCCAATGCCGGTTAATGGTATATCAACACCGTTTAGTATTGATGAAAATATTGCCAAAATGAAACAAACGTTGCTGAAAGATATTCAACGTTCAGCTTACGTTTACCGTGTGGACTGTGGCGGTTGTAATGGGTGTGAAATCGAGATTTTCAGTACTATTACGCCAACATTTGATGCGGAACGTTTTGGTATTAAAGTGGTAGCGTCACCTCGCCATGCGGACATTCTCTTGTTCACTGGTGCGGTTACCCGTGCGATGCGTACGCCAGCCATGCGTGCTTATCAAGCCGCGCCAGATCCAAAAATTTGTATCGCTTACGGGGCTTGCGGTTGCGGCGGTGGTATTTTCCACGATCTCTATTGTGTATGGGGTGGTTCTGACCAAATCGTACCGGTTGATGTCTATATCCCTGGCTGTCCACCAACACCTGCCGCCACCATTTATGGTTTTGCTGTCGCGCTTGGTTTACTTGATCAAAAACTTAAAGGCAAACAAGAAAAAGCCGATCCTAACGCAGAAGCTAAATTACGTTTCCCAACTATTCCGTTGGATTTGCGTATTAGCCTTGAACGTGAAGCACGTCGTCTTGCCGGTTATCGTCAAGGCGGTAACATCGCTAACCAATTTATGGCAATGATGGCAGAAAATGACAAGGTGCCATTTGGTGTACGTTTAGGTGAATACCTAGAACGCGAAGCCGATCCGCGTTTAAGCGAAATCGTCAATCGTTTGCATGCGATTAGTATGCCGTTTTCGGGATAATTAATAATGGGGCAAGTGATTGCCCCTATAAAAATGGGAATGTTATGACAACGAAAGTCTTTTTCTATTTATTAAACGAACGTTTCGTCGAAAACGATGAACAAGTGCCAGAGCAAGCAAAACAGGTGATGTATTACTCTTTGGCGATTGGTCACCATGTTGGCGTAATTGATTGTTTTAAAAAATTACTGGTTTGTGACTACGATGCTTATCAACGTTTTGTAGATAGCTTTCCAGAAGGGGATGCTAAACGTAAATTTGCTGGCTTAATGCGATTTGGTGAAATTGTGATTGATTCCAGCCATGTCAATTTATTGGCGAAAGCAATGGATGAAAATAAAGCCAATTTCACCCCAGAACATCAAGAGTGGGTCGAAATTCTGATGGATACATTAGCATCGATTCAGCGTGAACCTGTGATGTATATTATGGTGAAACGTCGTGACGAATAATGTGATCTTAACCGTTGGCAACAGCATGATGGGGGATGACGGTGCAGGCCCTTATCTCTATCAGCTATTGAGTGAAAATCCATTGCCAAATTGGACCGCACTTGACGGCGGATCAGCACCGGAAAATGTTGCACATATTGTGCGAGACATGAAACCTGATTTGCTTTTAATTTTTGATGCGGCTGATATGGAATTAGCACCAGGCAAAATCCGAATCATTGAGAAAGAAAGCATTGCGGAAATGTTTTTCATGAGTACGCATAATATGCCGCTCAATTACCTCATCGAACAACTGGAACAGGATATTAAGCAAATTGTTTTTGTTGGGCTCCAACCCGATCTGGTTTCCTTTGGTTTTCCAATGACAGAAAGCGTAAAAGAGTCTGTGCAATTTATGTATGATTTTTTAAAAGAGGGAAGATCGCTTGAAGAGATTCCTGTTTTGTAGAAAAAGTGGGGGGGGATTTTCTAAACATAGTTTAAAAATATTACGAAAACCTGTTTTATATCAATAAATCCATGTTTTTTGTAAGACTATAAGCTGATTTTGGGTGTAATATATACCCAGAATTAATTATTCTAATTCTATCTCTAACCTCGTGTTGTATCTAAAATAAGGACGTTACTATGGCTATTAAAAAAGTAATTACCGTATGTCCGTATTGTGCCTCAGGTTGTAAAATCCATCTTTTGGTGGAAAACAACAAAATTGTGGGAGCTGAAGGTGCAAACGGCAAGACAAACGAAGGGGAGTTATGCCTAAAAGGATATTATGGCTGGGATTTTGTGCATGACACAAAAATCCTGACTCCTCGCCTAACTCAACCGATGATCCGCTACAAACGTGGCGAACCATTCACACCAGTGAGCTGGGAAGAAGCGATTTCTTACACAGCAAAACGTCTCAGTGAAATCAAAGAAAAGTACGGTAACGAATCAATTATGGTAACGGGCTCTTCCCGTGGACCAGGTAACGAAGTGAACTTCGTGATGCAAAAATTCGCCCGTGCGGTATTAGGAAATAACAACATTGACTGTTGTGCGCGCGTGTGACACGGCCCTTCTGTAACAGGTCTGCTCAAATCGGTCGGTAACGGCGCAATGTCCAACTCAATTGTTGAGATTGAAGATACCAAATGCGTATTTATTTTTGGCTATAATGCCTCCACTTCACACCCTATTGTGGCGCGTCGGATTAACCACGCCAAAGCAAAAGGGGCGAAAGTGATTGTTTGTGACCCTCGTAAAATCGAAACAGCCCGTATTGCGGATATTTATGCGCCGCTTGCTAACGGGTCTAACGTGGCATTCTTGAATGCGATGATGAATGTGATTTTAGAAGAAGGATTACAAGATCAAAAATTTATTGATGAACACACCGAAAACTTCGATGCGTTCTATGAAACCGTGAAAGCTTATACACCGGAATCCACTCAGCATATCACTGGTATTGAACCTGAAATGTTGCGTGAAATTGCCCGCACTTATGCAAAAGCGGAAACTGCTACTATCTTATGGGGTATGGGTGTTTGCCAATTCCGTCAAGGTGTAGAAACCGTACGTGCATTAGCAAGCTTGGCAATGCTTACCGGTAACTTAGGTAAACCAAATGTTGGGGTGAACCCAGTGCGTGGTCAAAACAACGTACAGGGTGCGTGCGATATGGGCGCATTATTCAACACATTACCGGGCTATCAAAGTTTTGCTGACCCGGAAATTAATGCAAAATTTGCGAAAGCTTGGGGCGTACCGTCTATTCCAAGCAAACCAGGTGTACCGTTGAGTGAAGTACCTGAAGCTATCATGGAAGATAAGATTAAAGCGTTCTATATCATGGGTGAAGATACACTACAAACTGAGCCTGATATTAATGCGGTTAAAAAAGCCTTCGAGAAAGTTGAACTTCTTATCGTTCAAGATATTTTCATGACTCAAACAGCCGCAGAAGCAGATATTTTATTACCTGCGACTTCTTGTGCTGAACATGAAGGTGTATATAGTGCTGCTGACCGTGGTTTCCAACGTTTCTATAAAGCCGTTGAACCAACCGGCAACGTCAAGGATGACTGGGTAATCATTAGCGAACTTGCTACAGCAATGGGCTACCCAATGCACTATAACAATACCAAAGAAATTTGGGATGAACTTCGTTCGCTTTGTCCAATTTATAAAGGGGCAACTTACGAAAAAATGGAAGGCTTGGGTTATATCCAATGGCCATGTACTGATGAAGGCCCTGAAGATCAAGGCACAACATACTTGTATAAAGGCCAAATCTTCGACCGTCCGAACGGCAAAGCTGAGTTCTTCGCCTGTGACTGGGAGCCACCGATGGAAGATCTTTCTGAAGAGTTCCCATTGGTACTTTCTACCGTGCGTGAAGTCGGTCACTATTCTTGCCGTTCAATGACCGGTAACTGCCGCGCTCTAGCTGCACTTGCAGATGAGCCGGGATTCGTACAAATGAACGATCAAGATGCCAAAGAATTAGGCATTAAAAACAACGATTTGGTTTGGATTGCCTC
The DNA here is from genome assembly GCA_032568935.1 of Parahaemophilus parainfluenzae. Classification (GTDB taxonomy): domain Bacteria; phylum Pseudomonadota; class Gammaproteobacteria; order Enterobacterales; family Pasteurellaceae; genus Haemophilus_D; species Haemophilus_D parainfluenzae_AE. Next base: position 482 of record JAWHBY010000043.1, on the reverse strand, counting down.
ATCACGTGGTAAAGTTATTTCTCGCGCAGATGTGAGTACGCGTACAAACAAAGGCGCTTGTTATATGACCTATCAATGGTGGATCGGTAAATGTAACGAATTAACCGCTGAACATTTGAATCCAGGTTCTAGAACACCGGAATACAAATATAGTGCGGTTCGTATCGAGAAAATCGAAGACCAAGCCTGGGCTGAACGCTATGTGGTAACTGAATACGCGAAATTAAAAAATCGCTTAAAAGAAACCGCACTTGTGGCTTGATTAGCGTCATAAATGAATGACGGGCGAACTTAAATGGTTCGCCCGTTTTTTATTCAATTATTTCTTACGCATGATGAACGCATTTAGCCATCGTTGTCTGTGGCTAAAGACAAACAGGAATCTGCAAGTGTTTCACTAAAGCGTAAATCATGTGAAGCAATAAGCATTGGCAACTCTAATTCGCGTAAAAGTGCGGTCAGTTTGGCGATATTTTTTACAT
>JAWHBY010000042.1:0-17674 GCA_032568935.1 Parahaemophilus parainfluenzae | reverse complement strand
TTTCACTTTCTCTACAGATTGACCAGAACCAGAAGTACCGGTTGAGTAAGAAAGCATTGCCACTTTCGGATTTAAACCAAATGCTTTTGCAGATTCAGCAGATTGGATTGCGATTTCAGCCAGTTGTTCAGCGGTTGGTTCTGGGTTTACAGCACAGTCACCATACACTAATACTTGGTCTGGTAATAACATGAAGAATACAGACGAGATAATTGAGCTACCTGGTGCGGTTTTAATGATTTGCATCGGTGGACGAATGGTATTTGCAGTGGTGTGAACGGCACCAGAGACTAAACCATCTACTTCACCCGCTTCTAACATCATGGTACCTAATACAACGGTGTCTTCTAATTGCGCGCGCGCTTGTTCTTCAGTTAAGCCTTTAGATTTACGTAATTCAACTAAACGAGCAACATAGTTTTCACGTACGTCAGCTGGATTGATGATCGTTACATCAGCACCTAAAGTCACGCCTTGTTCTGCCGCAACTTTTTTCACTGATTCAGGATCCGCTAATAATACCGATTTTGCGATACCACGTTCAGCACAGATTGCTGCCGCTTTAACAGTACGAGGTTCATCGCCTTCTGGTAATACGATGGTTTTACCTGCTTTGCGTGCTAAATCAGTTAATTTAAAACGGAATGCTGCTGGAGAAATACGAGCTTCACGAGCAAGTGGTGCAGCGATTGCCGCAGCTAATGCTTGTGCATCTAAAGCCTTAATTTTGCCTGCTTGTGCACCAAATACACCTAAGATGTCAGTGTTATTCACACCGCCAAACTCTGAAGCAACGGCTTCTACTAATGTGCCTTCTTCATTGTTTGCCACTAAGATAATTTGTGCATCTAAGGTTTGCGCAATCGCGAAGTTTAAGCTATTTGCAAAAGGCGCTTGAGCTGAAGGTTGAACACCTTTAACAATCACTAGATTTGCATTTAATGCTTGGAAATCAGCCACGATTTTTTCTAACAACACGTCTTTTTGATTATTTGCGATTAATGCTTGAGCTACTTTTACATCTTCTACTGCATTGAATACGACAGCGCTTGTTGTTTTAGCTGCGTCTAGTGCTGCTACTAAATTTGCTTCTGCGCTAGTTGGAATAAGAATAACTGCTTTAGTCATTTTGATATACCTTTTAATGAATGAAAAAACCTGCTGATTTCTCAGCAGGTTTGAAGGAAGTTGATTAGCCCGCTAAACGTGCTGTATCTTGTGCAATTACTAATTCTTCGTTGGTTGGAAGAACGATTGCTTTGAATGCAGAGTCATCAGCAGTGATCACGCCTGATTTACCAAAGCGAGCAGCAAGGTTGCGTTCTTGGTCTAATTTGATGCCGAATAATTTTAAGTGGCCTAAGGCTAATTCACGAACGTGAGCAGAGTTTTCACCGATACCACCCGTAAATGCGATTGCATCTAAGTGATCATCACCTAAAACAGCCATGTATGCACCAATGTATTTTGCTAAACGGTAGCTGTAAACATCTAATGCACGTTTTGCTTCTGGTTTAGATGCATCATCGTAGTTATCTTCTGCATAACGACAGTCGCTTGTTACTTCAGTTAAACCTAAAAGACCTGATTTTTTTACTAAAGTCTCTTCGATTTGATCCATTGACATACCTAAGTTCTTGTATAGATAGAAAACGATCGCAGGGTCGATGTCACCACAACGTGTACCCATGACTAAACCTTCTAACGGGGTTAAACCCATAGATGTGTCGATACATTTACCGTTACGAACCACAGAAACAGAACCACCGTTACCTAAGTGACAGATAATTGCGTTTACTTGGTCTGCTGGTTTGCCTACGTATTCAGCGACTTCACGAGAAACGAAGTAGTGGCTGGTACCGTGTGCACCGTATCGACGTACGCCGTGTTCTTTGTAAAGTAAGTATGGAAGTGCATATAAGTATGCTTCTTCAGGCATGGTTTGGTGGAATGCTGTATCAAATACGACAACGTTCTTATCTTTTAAGTGTGGGAATGTTTTGAATGCTTCACGGATACCGATTAAGTGAGCAGGGTTGTGAAGTGGTGCAAATTGTGCAGCATCTTCAATACCTTTAATCACTTCATCTGTTACGACAACAGATTGAGTATATTTCTCACCACCGTGAACGATACGGTGACCAATCGAGGTGATAGAGTTTTTAAGCTCATCAGTCATAATGTTTGACGCAATGAAGTTAAGCGCTTCAGTATGCGCTGCACCAGCACCTAAATCTGCGCTACCTTTTTCACCGTTAAGTTTCCATTTTATACGAGCTTCAGGAAGGTAAAATGCTTCTGCTAAGCCTGATAATTTTTCTTCACCTGTTGCAGGATCAAGGATTGCAAATTTTAATGAAGAACTACCACAGTTAAGGATGAGAACAAGTTTTGACATAGGAACCCTATTTTTGATTGAGGTTAATAAAAATCCATTCAAAAGAACGGAGTATAAATCCTACATAGAATACACCTTTTATCGTATAAAATAAATTAACTGGAGGGCAAAAATACGATTTTTTATTAGAAAAGTTGAAAATTTCAACAGTTTCTAGTTAGGGATGACAATTAAACCTAAACTAGAGTATTATAAGTGCGGTTATTTTCAAGGATGTTTTTATGTCATCATTTTTTTCAACCTTAAAACAAGGGCAAATTTATTTGCAAACGTGGCCATTAGAAGCGAAGCTCGGCATTATTTTTCCCGAAAATCGCATTATTAAAGCCACAAAATTTGCACAAAAATTTATGCCTTTTATAGCGGTATTCGCAGTGGTTTGGCAACAGCTTTATGCTAAGATGGATCTTACTGCATTGGCGATTGCTATTTTGACCGCACTTTGTGCGTTAGTGATGCCACTTCAAGGCTTATATTGGTTGGGAAAACGTGCAAAATCACCGTTAGAACGGCAAAGTTCTCAGTGGTTTTATGAGATTAGTGAACGTTTAAGAAAACAACATGAAAGTTTGCCAACCATGCAAGATAAACCGACATATCAGCACTTGGCAGAAGTACTACAAAAGGCACAGCAAAAATTAGACAAAGCATTTTGGCAGGAAATCTAGCCAAGGGCCCAAATTTAATTGACGCAAACGTTTTCCTTTTGTTGTTTTTTATGTAAAATACTGCGGTCGCAATGGCGACCCTTTTTAATTGAGAGACTATTTAATGATTGATTACATTATCATTGGCATCATCGCATTTTCGATTATCGTGAGTTTATTACGTGGGTTTGTGCGAGAGGTGATGTCCCTTGCAAGTTGGGTCGTTGCATTTATTGTCGCTAGCCAATTTTATCCTTATCTTGCCACTTATCTTACTCAAATCGAATCTGACTACTTGCGTAATGGCACAGCAATCGGCATTTTATTTGTTTTAACCTTAATTGTAGGTGGCATTGTTAACTATGTGATTAGCCAATTAGTGGATAAAACAGGACTTACCGGAACAGATCGTGTTCTTGGTGCGGCATTTGGCTTAATTCGTGGGGCGTTAATCGTTGCTGCGATCTTATTCTTCTTGGATACCTTCACTAACTTTGAACAAACCGATTGGTGGAAAGAATCAAAATTAATTCCTCATTTCGGCTTCATTATTGAATGGTTCTTCCAACAACTACAAGCAAGTTCTAGTTTTTTAAACTCAACTTTTAAACAATAAGGTAGTCAATCAGTATGTGTGGAATTGTCGGTATCGTTAGCCAAAATCCGGTTAATGAATCCATTTATGCAGCATTAACGTTATTACAGCATCGAGGTCAAGATGCGGCGGGGATTGTCACAATCGATGATGAAAACCGCTTTCGTTTGCGTAAGGCTAATGGTCTTGTAAGCGATGTATTCAGACAAGAACATATGTTACGTTTACAAGGTCATGCAGGCCTCGGACATGTACGTTACCCAACCGCTGGCAGTTCAAGTGTATCTGAAGCACAGCCTTTCTATGTTAACTCACCTTATGGTTTAAGCCTTGTTCACAATGGTAACTTAACCAACTCAACCGAATTAAAAGATAAGTTATTTAAAGAGGCGCGTCGTCATATAAATACCAATTCGGATTCAGAACTTCTTCTCAATATTCTTGCTAATCATTTGGATAGAGTGAATAAATACCATCTCGCTCCACAAGATATTTTTAATGCAATTCGTGCGACACACAAAGATATCCGTGGTGCTTATGCATGCTTAGCGATGATTATCGGACATGGTATGGTAGCATTTCGCGACCCATTTGGTATTCGTCCTCTCGTGTTAGGTAAACGAGAAGAAAATGGTTCTGTGGAATATATGTTTGCCTCTGAAAGTGTGGCATTAGATGTTGCAGGTTTTGAATTAGTACGAGATGTTGCACCGGGTGAAGCCATTTATGTGACCTTTGATGGTCAGCTCTATGCTGAGCAGTGCGCAGAAAGTGCGGTCTTAAATCCGTGTATTTTTGAGTATGTCTATTTTGCTCGTCCAGATTCCACAATAGACGGTGTATCTGTTTATGCCGCACGCGTTCACATGGGTGAACATTTAGGTAAAAAAATTGCTAAAGAATGGGTTGAGGAAGCAGACAATATTGATGTTGTGATTCCAGTACCTGAAACTTCAACAGACATTGCTTTACAGATTGCGAAAATTTTAGGCAAACCTTATCGTCAAGGTTTTGTGAAAAACCGCTATGTTGGCCGTACATTTATCATGCCTGGTCAAGCACAGCGTATCAGTTCAGTCCGTCGCAAGCTCAATACGATTAAAGCAGAATTTAAAGACAAAAATGTGTTATTAGTCGACGATTCTATTGTTCGTGGTACCACATCTGAACAAATTGTGAGTATGGCTCGAGCGGCTGGGGCGAAGAAAATTTACTTTGCATCAGCGGCACCAGAAATTCGTTATCCGAATGTGTACGGCATTGATATGCCAACAAAACAAGAACTCATTGCCTATGGCCGTAATGTTGATGAAATTGCGAAATTGATTGGCGTAGATAAATTAGTTTTCCAAGATCTTGAAGCACTGACAGAATCAGTACGCCAAGAAAATCCAGCTATTCAAGGCTTTGATTGTTCAGTCTTTACCGGTGAATATATTACAGGTGATATCACACCAGAATACCTTGATAGCATTGCTTCTCAACGGAGTGATTCGGCAAAGAAAAAACGGGAAAAAGATGCAAGCAACCTTGAAATTCATAATGAAGGTTAATCGCGTTTAAGATCGTAAAAAAAGCACTAATTCAATGAGGATTTAGTGCTTTTTATTTTTGATTAAATAGAAAGAAAAATGACCGCACTTGATATATTCAAAGTGCGGTCATTTTTATATACGTTTTAGTCTTTATAAAGATCGTTATAAAGTGCGCTTTCAAATTGAACAAGTGGAGCGCGCTTTGTTTTACTTTCTAAATCACCAGTTGAGTATCCATTGATAAATTGAACGAAAGCTACTTTTTCACCTCGTGCATTGGTCATAAAACCGGCAAGGTTATAGACACCTTTCAGTGAGCCAGTTTTAGCGATAACATTTTTCACCAGTGGTGGATTAATTAAGCTACCACGCCCACTGATTGTGCCGTCCACACCTGCAATTGGGAAAGTTTCCATTAAGTGTAATTTATCTTCGTTTTTAGCGATGTATTCCAAGACTGAAAGCATGGTTTTCGGTGCAACTAAATTATGACGAGAAAGACCCGAACCATCGGCTAAGATGCTGTTACCAAATTTAATGCCTTGTTTTTGCAATACGGATTTCACTGCTAATGTGCCTAATTGGAATGAAGCAGGGCGTTTATAGTAGTTGTAGGCTACGGCTCTAAATAAGGCATCGGCAATTTGGTTATCCGATTTTTTCATCATTTTTTTCAATAGCTCAGGCAACGGTTTAGATAAATGCTGGGAGAGTTTTTGCCCTTGCTGTGGTTTTTGAGGTTGTTTTACCTGGCCGGTAAATTCAATACCAAGACGTTTTAATTGACGTTGAATAATGGCAGCAGCGTAGGCATCTGGATCTTGCACGGCGAAGCTAAGCCCAAATGGTTTAGTTTGGCGTGCAATACAGCCTTTTACCTGATAGCGATTATTGTCATGGACAACGACGTCTAACTGGCAATAACCGGCTTCTTGCTGATCCACAATATAAACTTGCCCGAAAACTTGAATAGGGAATTGAGCAGGAACGTTAATTTTGACTGTTTCACCTACAGGTTGATTTGCATCTAGCTCGGCATAGAAACAGTTATTATCGATATTTGCTGCAGCTGGAGGGGAGTTAAAGCACATTGTAAGATCGTTCCAAATCCAACCTAACCCACGATCATGGCTAGCAAATACAGAGGTATCTAAAATAAGATCACCATTGATTTTCTGAATGCCTTGGTTTTTTAAATTAGCTAATAGGCTATAAAGTTGTCCGCTAGTTAGATCGGGATCGCCAGTAAATTGCACAATAAGATCGCCTTCTAAAACATTATTCTGAATTTTTCCGTTACTTAAAAGTGAGGTTTCAAACTGGAAGGCATCACCTAATACTAATTTAGCAGCAACGGCTGTGAACACTTTTTGTGTACTGGCAGGCAACATAAACGTTGAACCATTGTAATCCGCGATAATTTGATCTTTATTAAGGTTTTTGGCAATGATACTCGCAGAAGCACCTTCAGGTAGGTATTGGGTAATAGAAGCCACATTAACTTCAGCCATAGAGGAAAAAGAAAAGCCGAGTGTGATAAATGCCGCTTTAAGTGTGGTCGAAATAGAAGATTTTTTAGTCATTTTTAGTTCTGTTATGGTTGCTATTTTTCTCAAGACGAATAATAATAAGCTCCGAACTCAATAGAGTAAATCATTTTTTATTTTTCATTGACTGCGGCAAGGTTGCAAGACGTTGTCGTGGTTTTGTTTTTACCAAATTTCAAGGAAAAAGAATGAAACAAATTCCAATGACCGTGCGCGGTGCGGAGCTATTACGTCAAGAATTAGATTTCTTAAAGAATGAGCGTCGCCCTGAAATTATCAAGGCGATTGCTGAAGCACGTGAGCATGGTGACTTAAAAGAAAATGCAGAATATCACGCTGCGCGTGAACAACAAGGTTTTTGCGAAGGACGCATTCAAGAAATTGAAAGCAAACTTGCAAATTGTCAGGTTATCGATGTCACTAAATTACCAAATAACGGAAAAGTTATTTTTGGTGCGACAGTTGTATTAGTGAATACCGATACTGATGAAGAAGTCACTTACCAAATTGTGGGCGATGATGAGGCAGATATTAAATCAGGTTTGATTTCTGTGAATTCACCGATTGCTCGTGGCTTGGTAGGGAAAGAGTTGGATGATACCGTAAATATTACCACACCAGGTGGAACGGTTGAGTTCGAGATTATTGAAGTAAATTATATCTAAAAAAACATCCCCTCAAATTGAGGGGATAACAATTATTTACGAGGCAGCTGGATTTTACCTTCCTCGCTTGGTCGATAAAGCACCAAAATATGTCCGATGGTTTGAACTTTAGATGATTTGGTTTCACGAACAATCGCATCAATGATTAATTGTTTGGTTTCGCGATCTGCGCCAGCAATTTTTACTTTGATTAATTCGTGATGATTTAATGCATTATCGATTTCGGCTAATACACCTTCGGTTAAGCCGTTACCGCCAAGCATGACGACAGGGCTAAGGTGATGAGCGAGTCCTTTTAAAAATTGTTTTTGTTTTGTTGATAATATTGTCATAAGGAATCCTTTAAATAGATGAATATGAGTCAAAAAAAGACCGAAAAGAGCGGTCAGAAAAAACGTGGTTTTTCAGCACTTTTTAGTAAGTCTAGTCTTGAATTTGGCAGATTGTACCCAAATATAGACGAAACTACTACAAAAAATAGTACAAAAGAAAGAGATTATGGGAAAGAAAAAACGTTCGGCGAGTTCTTCTCGTTGGCTAAACGAACATTTTAAAGATCCGTTTGTTCAGAAAGCACATAAGCAAAAATTACGCTCACGTGCTTACTTTAAGTTAGATGAAATTCAACAAACGGATAAATTGTTTAAACCGGGAATGACTGTTGTGGATCTCGGTGCTGCACCTGGTGGTTGGTCACAGTATGTTGTGAGCCAAATTGGTGGAAAGGGCCGAGTGATTGCTTGTGATATTTTGGATATGAATCCAATTGTCGGCGTGGATTTCTTGCAAGGCGATTTTCGTGACGAAAATGTGCTGAATGCATTATTGGAACGAGTTGGTGAAGCAAAAGTTGATGTAGTAATGTCTGATATGGCGCCAAATTTTAGCGGTATGCCATCTGTTGATATTCCTCGTGCAATGTATTTAGTTGAACTGGCTTTAGATATGTGTAAGCAAGTTTTGGCGAAAAAAGGCAGTTTTGTGGTCAAAGTATTCCAGGGAGAAGGCTTCGATGAGTATTTGCGTGAAATTCGTTCACTGTTTAGTATTGTAAAAGTACGTAAACCAGAGGCCTCTCGTGGACGTTCGCGTGAAGTTTATATTGTAGCGAGTGGTTATAGAGGCGAATAATTGCTTTGATAGCTTTTCATTGTGTCACGGATGAGATAGTATCTCGTTTTATTTTAATTAACTTAAGAAAGGCAGGTTAAACCTTGAACGATATGGTCAAAAATCTAGTTCTATGGGTTGTGGTTGCAGTTGTCATGATGACGGCTTACCAAAGTTTTAACTCCAATGGCGTGAGTGACTCAACAGATTACACAACTTTTGTGTATGATGTGAGTAATAGTCAAGTGAAAGAAGCGCGTTTTGATGCGAATGAAATCACAGTGACCAAAAATGACGGTTCTAAATATATGACCGTTATGCCACCGTTGGAAGATAAAAAACTCTTAGATGACTTATTAAATAAAAAAGTCAAAATCGAAGGTACGCCTTTTGAAAAACGTAGTTTACTATCACAAATTTTGATTTCTTGGTTCCCGATGCTATTCCTTGTAGGGGTATGGATTTTCTTCATGCGCCAAATGCAAGGTGGTGGTGGCAAAGCCATGAGCTTTGGTAAAAGCCGCGCTAAAATGCTGAACCAAGACCAAATCAAAGTCACTTTTGCAGATGTTGCAGGTTGTGATGAAGCAAAAGAAGAAGTGGGTGAAGTAGTAGATTTCTTACGTGAACCGAAAAAATTCCAAAACCTTGGTGGTAAAATTCCAAAAGGGATTTTAATGGTAGGTCCTCCAGGTACAGGTAAAACCTTATTAGCGAAAGCTATTGCGGGTGAAGCAAAAGTGCCTTTCTTTACCATTTCAGGTTCTGACTTTGTAGAGATGTTTGTGGGTGTTGGTGCTTCTCGTGTACGTGATATGTTCGAGCAAGCGAAGAAAAATGCACCATGCTTAATCTTTATTGATGAAATTGATGCAGTAGGTCGCCAACGTGGTGCAGGCTTAGGTGGTGGACACGATGAGCGTGAACAAACCCTTAACCAAATGTTAGTTGAAATGGATGGTTTTGGTGGTAACGAAGGCGTAATCGTTATTGCTGCAACTAACCGTCCAGATGTACTTGACCCGGCATTAACTCGTCCAGGCCGTTTTGACCGTCAAGTTGTTGTGGGTTTACCGGATGTCAAAGGTCGTGAGCAAATTTTAAAAGTTCACATGCGTAAAGTCCCTGTGGCTGATGATGTTGATGCGATGACACTTGCTCGTGGTACACCAGGTTATTCAGGTGCAGATTTAGCAAACTTAGTGAATGAAGCTGCATTATTTGCTGCTCGTAGCAATAAACGCACTGTATCGATGCTTGAGTTTGAAAAAGCAAAAGATAAGATCAATATGGGACCAGAGCGTCGTACTATGATCATGACGGATAAACAAAAAGAATCGACTGCGTACCATGAAGCAGGTCACGCCATTGTGGGTTACTTAGTGCCTGAACATGATCCGGTGCATAAAGTAACGATTATTCCTCGTGGCCGTGCATTAGGTGTAACTTTCTTCTTACCTGAAGGCGATCAAATTAGTATCAGCCAAAAACAATTAGAAAGTAAACTTTCAACACTTTATGCAGGACGCTTAGCAGAAGATTTGATTTACGGTGAAGAAAATATTTCTACCGGTGCATCTAACGATATTAAAGTGGCAACCAATATTGCACGTAATATGGTGACCCAATGGGGCTTCTCAGATAAACTTGGTCCGATTCTTTATACCGAAGATGAAGGCGAGGTATTCTTAGGTCGCTCAATGGCGAAAGCAAAACACATGTCTGATGAAACTGCTCATGCAATTGATGAAGAAGTGCGTGCGATTGTAAATCGTAACTATGCGAGAGCAAGACAGATTTTGATCGACAATATGGATATTCTTCACGCCATGAAAGATGCGTTAGTGAAATATGAAACCATTGAAGAAGAACAAATCAAACAGCTAATGAATCGTGAACCTGTTACACCACCATCTGGTTGGGAAGATAACAAAGACACGAGCCCGAAAGCTAAGCCGCAAGAAGAAACAACTGAAAGTGCGGTTAATCATTCAGAAGATCCTGAAGCATAAAAATAAAGCCTTCCTAATTAGGAAGGCTTTTTTATTTATTATTTCATTCTTTTCATTACTATATTCCGTTATAATCTAGCCTTTAAAATTTGATTTAAAAATTGACCGCACTTTATGAAACTTTATGCTAATAACAAATGTCTAGATTTATCATTCCCTCAAATTATGGGAATTTTGAATTTCACGCCCGATTCATTTTCAGATAGCGGACAGTTTTTTAGTCTAGACAAGGCATTATTTCAAGTTGAAAAAATGCTCAAAGAGGGTGCAACAATTATTGATATTGGCGGGGAATCAACTCGACCAATGGCAGAAGAAGTGCCTGAAAGTGAAGAGTTGCAACGAGTGATACCTCTTGTTGAAGCCGTGCAAAAACGTTTTGATTGTTGGATCTCAGTGGATACCTCTAAAGCAATTGTGATGCAAGAAGCAGCTAAGGTTGGCATGGATTTAATCAATGATATTCGTGCTCTACGTGAACCTGGCGCACTCGAAATAGCAGGACAGTTGAATTTACCGACTTGTATCATGCATATGCAAGGACAGCCGCGCACAATGCAGACTAATCCGCATTATGATGATGTAGTCAAAGATGTTTATCAGTTTTTAGAGGCTCGGACTCAAGCTTGTTTAGATGCGGGAATCGCAAAAGAAAATATCATTTGGGATCAGGGTTTTGGTTTTGGTAAGACCGTGCAGCATAATTATAAACTTTTACAGCAGTTAGCTCACTTTTGTGAAAGTGGTTATCCCATTTTAGCAGGCCTTTCACGTAAATCGATGATTGGTGCAGTATTAGATAAACCCGTAACCGAACGTGTTGTTGGAAGTGTAGCTGGCGCATTAATTGCTGCACAAAATGGTGCGACAATTTTACGCGTACATGATGTGGCTGAAACGGCAGATGCCCTGAAAGTATGGCAAGCAACGCAACAGGCGTAAGAAAGTAACAGATTTTATATGTTGTAGAGTAAATGATTTCTGCAACATCAATTATTCAATTTATTAAGGAATAAATATGGCAAATCGTAAATATTTTGGTACAGATGGCGTACGCGGTAAAGTTGGTACTTATCCAATCACGCCTGATTTCGCATTGAAATTAGGTTGGGCTGCGGGTAAGGTTTTAGCTTCACAAGGTTCTCGCACAGTATTAATCGGAAAAGATACTCGTATTTCAGGTTATATGTTGGAATCGGCTCTTGAAGCAGGTTTAGCTGCCGCTGGCTTAACTGCTGCATTTACCGGCCCAATGCCAACCCCTGCCGTGGCTTATTTAACTCGTACTTTCCGTTTAGAAGCAGGCATTGTGATTTCTGCATCGCATAATCCTTACTATGATAATGGAATTAAATTCTTCTCTGCGGAAGGAACAAAATTACCGGACAATATTGAAGAGGCTATTGAAGCAATGCTTGATCAGCCAATGGATTGTGTTGAATCAGCTGAATTAGGTAAGGCTCGTCGTATTAACGATGCAGCAGGTCGTTACATTGAATTTTGTAAGAGTACATTTCCGGCTCATCTTGGCTTAGATGGTTATAAAATCGTAGTGGACTGTGCAAATGGTGCGACCTACCATATTGCACCAAATGTATTACGTGAGTTAGGCGCGGAAGTGATTGAAATTGGTGCGACTCCAAATGGGATTAACATCAATGAGAAATGTGGTGCAACTGATGTAAAAGCATTACAAGAAAAAGTGCTTGAAACTAAAGCGGATGTTGGTCTGGCTTATGATGGTGATGGTGACCGTATTATGATGGTGGATCACTTAGGTAATAAAGTGGATGGTGACCAAATCCTTTTCATTATAGCTCGTGAAGCTTTACGTTCAGGTCAGCTAAAAGGTGGCGTAGTTGGCACATTAATGAGCAATATGAGCTTAGAGATTGCTTTAAAAATGTTAGGTGTACCTTTTGTGCGAGCTAACGTTGGCGATCGTTATGTGTTAGAAAAAATGGTAGAACATAACTGGACGTTAGGTGGAGAAAACTCAGGCCATATCATTATTGCTGATAAAAATACGACAGGTGATGGTATTATTGCATCACTAGCTGTATTAAGTGCAATGGTTCAACATCGTTTATCATTAAACGAGCTTGCAAGTGCGGTGAAATTATTCCCTCAAGTGCTGATTAATGTTCGTTTTGCGGGCGGTGCAAATCCATTAGAAAGCGAAGCTGTAAAAGCGGTAGCTGCTGATGTAGAGAAACGCTTAGAAGGCAAAGGTCGAATTTTACTGCGTAAGTCTGGTACAGAGCCACTTATTCGTGTAATGGTGGAATGTGAAGACGGCGCACTTGCAAAACAATGTGCAGAAGAAATTGCAGAAGCAGTTAAAGCGAATTAATTGAATGGGGGGCTTGCCCCCATTTTTGATCATAAAATTTATCTTTTATTATTTTAGGAAAGCAAAGATATGAAAATTTTTATTATGCGTCATGGGGAAGCTGAAGTTGTCGCTTCATCAGATGAGGCGCGGCATTTAACCGAGTATGGACGTAAACAGTCAATATCACAAGGTCAATGGCTTAAAACACATCTAAATTCAACCGCACTTTCAGTTCAGAAAGTGATTGTCAGTCCTTATGTTCGTGCTCAAGAAACGTTTGAGCTCGTCAATTCAGCGTTAGACAATATTCTTAATGATGTTGAAACTTGGAGTGGAATTACACCTTACGGGAATGCGACGCTAGTAGCAGATTATTTATCTGTTTTACAGGAACAAGGGGTTGAAAGTGTTTTGCTCATTTCTCATTTACCTTTAGTAGGAAGTATTGTTTCAGAGCTTTATGGCAAGCGAAATCCAATCAGTTTTTACCCTTCAACGATTGTTCAAATTGACTGGAATGGTGAAAAAGGCACCATTGAAGCTTTCCATTATCCCAAAGAAAATGGTTAAAGTTGATTGAAGATAATATGAAAATAAAGTTTGATGTGATTTACTTTTTTGAACTATAACTATAGTTGACTCCAAAAGTCGCTAAATAACAAACACCTAGAAATGTGTATTTCTGGGTGTTTTTTTAAAATTTTTTTGATAGACTAAAAGTGAGCTATAACTGAATAGCCTAAATTAGCCATTATAATGATATAAGGAGAGTAGTTATGAAAAATAACATTGAAGATAAAGCAACTGAAGTAAAAGATACGACAGTGAATGCAGCAACACAAGTTAAAGATGCATTATTTGCCGCGGCTAACTACATTAAAGATGCAGTGACACATAAAGCGTCTGAGGCAAAAGAAGTGGTTGAAGACAAAGCTACTGAAGTGAAAGATGTAACTGAAGATAAAGTATCTGAAGTAAGAAAAGCAGTTTCTGAAGCAAAAGAAGCAATCGATGATAAAGCTACTGAAATGAAAAAAGCAATCGATGACAAATTTTCTGAAGTAAAAAGAGCCATCGAAGATAAAGCATCAGAAGTGAAAAAAGCAGTTTCAGAAGCAAAAGATGAAGTAGCAGATAAAGCAACTGAGCTAAAAGATGAAGCTGAAGATAAAGCTGTAAAAGCAAAAGAAGCTGTTGAAGATAAAGTTGCTGAAGTAAAAGATTCGCTTTCAGAGGCAAAAGATGTAATGTCTTCTAAAGTTGAAGCTGCAAAAGATGCAACAGTAAGCGCGGCAGTACAAGTTAAAGATGCTGTGGTTGCAGCAGCTAACTATGTTAAACATGTTGCGGAAAATAAAATGACTGAAGCAAAAGATGCTGTGTGCTCTAAAGCAGAGGAAGTAAAAAATGTAGATTCTGAAACAAAAGATCAATCTGCAGCCGTAAAAAAGTAACTGAAAAGTAAAAACAATGGTTAAGGATTATTCAAATTAACTGAGTGGGATTGTTCAAAAAAAACACAAAAAAGTGATTTTTTATCTTTACAAAAAATAAAATTTTTATAATGAACTTTTTTACAAATCTTTTAATTTCATTGGGTTATAGTTGTTTTAGAGAGGTATTATAAAAAACTATATCTTTAGAAATGTAAATTTTTTTGGAAGATGTTTTATTTTAAGTTTTTTTTACGTAAACTAGATCACACAAAGCAGATAGCTTTGGATTAATTCTTAATTATAAAATGGAGAATGACAATGAAAAAATCAGTATTAGCCGTATTAGTATTAGGTGCATCTTTAGCCGTAACTGGTTGTTTCGATAAACAAGAAACAGCTCAAAAAGTTGAAGCAGCAAAAGATGCAACAGCAAATGCAGCAACACAAGTTAAAGATGCAGCAAAAGAAGCTGCAACTGATGTTAAAGATGCAGCAAAAGAAGTTGCAACTGATGTTAAAAATGCGGCAATTGACGCAAAAGATTCAGCTGCAAATAAAATGGCTGAAACAAAAGAAGCAGTAGCTGATAAAGCTTCTGAAATAAAAGATGCTGCTGCAAATAAAATGGCTGAGGCAAAAGATGCAATGTCTTCTAAAATGGAAGAAGTAAAAAATGCAGCTTCTGAAGCAAAAGATGCTGCAGCAGATAAAGCAGTTGAAATGAAAGATGCTGCAGCAGATAAAATGGCTGAAGCAAAAGAAGCAATGTCTTCTAAAATGGAAGCCGCAAAAAACTCAGCTTCAGAAACAAAAGATGCTGTAGTAGATAAAGCAGCTGAAATGAAAGATGCAGCGGCAGATAAAGCAGCTGAAGTAAAAGAAGCTGTGACTAAATAATTAAACTTTCGTAAAATAAAAACCTATCGGAGATTATCTGGTAGGTTTTTTCTTTTTGGAGCAATATGAAATGTTATGTGCAATTTATAAAAGTAAACGTAAACCAGGCTGCTATCTTTATATTTCCAAACGAGATGATTTTTCAGCTGTACCGGATATATTAATGCAGAGTTTTGGTAAGCCTCAGTTTCTTATGCCTTTCAATTTGAAGGGGAGTAAGTCGCTTGTTCATGCAGATAAAGATGAGATTATGGAGAAAATTACTCAGCAGGGATTTTACCTTCAGATACCAAAACAGGATGATGGGTTATTTAATAGTTTGAGTGAGATCAAATAACCTTATTATTTTTTCGTAAAAATCTTCAAATATTGCTTTATCTCAATATTTTCTTTAAAAAACTCCTTTAAAATTCATCGCACTTTTAAAAGGAGAATGAAAATGAGTAGTTTCTTTGTGGCAGGTACAGATACCGACGTGGGCAAGACCACCGCCTGCCGTGCCATTATTCAGGCATTACAAGCAAAGGGCGTGCGAATTGTGGGTTATAAGCCGATTGCTTGTAACTGTGAAGAGGGTGTTTATCCTGTCGAAAATCAGTCTAATGAATCCCAAACAGATTATGATGCTGAAAATAATTCAGACGTGTTAACTTTGATGGATGCAACGAATGAGTCCGTATCTTATCAAGAAGTGAATAGCTATACTTTTGCTCATTCTTTGCCAATGCTGACTCGAGATAAATCACGTATTAAATTAAGTAAGATTAATCAAGCCTTAACGATATTAGTTCAAAAATATCAATCTGTTGTCGTGGAAGGTTCATTTGGGTTACTCACACCAATGGCAGAAGGTAAGAGTTTTGCTGATTGGGTTATTGAGCATAAAATGCCTGTTGTGTTGGTTGTTGGTATCAAAGAAGGCTGTATTAACCATGCATTGCTGACAGCTCAAGTGATTAAACAGCTTGGCATTCCTTTATTAGGTTGGATTGCGAATCGAATTAATCCTTGCTTAGGGCATTATAAAGAGGTGGTGGATATTTTAGAGGCTCAGATTGATGCGCCTCTGCTAGGTAAAATTCCTTATATTCATAAACCAGAATCCCAAGAGCTAGGACATTATTTAACGAATATTGATCGTTTGATGTATATGCAAACAGAGTTAGTTAAATAGTTAGTTTGAAATACAAAGTGCGGTTAAAACTCATTAAATTTTAACCGCACTTTTATTATTCTTCGTTTTCTGGATGTTCTTTTTTCAGAATGTCTTCTTCTGCGAGGCTAGATAGACGAGCAATCGCATTACGGTAAGAAATTTCAAGGGTTTCCCGGCTTGTTGCAATAACACCTTGATCTACTAAGAATCCATCATTTACATCATATACCCAGCCATGTAGGGAGAGTTTTTGTCCACGTTCCCAAGCACTTTTTACAATAGATGTACGTCCTAGGTTATAAACTTGTTCCGCAACATTTAATTTAGTGAGCATATCTGAGCGTTTTTCTGCTGAAAGATTGCCTAATAGATGCCCGTGTTTAAACCAAATATCACGAATATGGAGCAACCAGTTATTGATTAACCCTAGATCGTGATCTTGCATCGCTGCTTTAATACCACCACAATTTGTATGACCGCAAATAATAATATGTTCAATTTTGAGTACATCAACGGCATATTGTACAACTGAAAGGCAGTTAAAATCCGTATGAATAACTTGGTTAGCAACATTACGATGAACAAATAATTCGCCCGGTTCAAGATTTGTGAGTTTTTCAGCAGGAACACGGCTATCAGAGCAGCCAATCCAAAGATAATGAGGTGTTTGGTGATCGGCAAGTTCTTTAAAATAAGTGGAATTTTCTTCTTTCATTCTTTGCGCCCAACTGTAGTTGTTTGCAAAGAGTTGTTTAATTTTGTCCATTTCTACTTTCCTTAATATGATGTATTTGAAAGATTGATTCAAATACAATAAATAAAATAGGGGATAAATTTATCGCCTAAAATGATGACCGCACTTTAAAGAAAGTGCGGTCAATTTAAACAATATTTTTAGAAATTTGCATTTCTTGGTGCGCGAGGGAATGGAATCACATCGCGAATATTTTGTACGCCAGTTACATAAACAATTAAGCGTTCAAAACCAAGACCGAAACCTGAATGTGGTACAGTACCATATTTACGAAGATCACGATACCACCAGTAATCTTCAGGGTTTAAGCCCATTTCTTCCATACGTTTATCTAAAATTTCTAAACGTTCTTCACGTTGAGAACCACCGATGATTTCACCAATTCCTGGGGCGAGAACATCCATTGCTGCAACGGTTTTACCATCATCATTTAAACGCATATAGAAGGCTTTAATATCTTTCGGATAGTTTTTCACAACAACAGGTGATTTGAAATATTCTTCCGCTAAGAAACGTTCATGTTCAGAAGACAAATCGATACCCCAAGATACTGGGAACTCGAATTTTTTACCTGATTTTAATAATAC
>JAWHBY010000041.1:0-18591 GCA_032568935.1 Parahaemophilus parainfluenzae | reverse complement strand
TGTTAAACGTAAAGGTGCAGTACGTAAAGCTAAACTTTACTACTTACGTGAACGTTCAGGTAAATCAGCTCGTATTAAAGAGCGTTTGGGCGAATAATTCGCAAAATAAAAAAGGCTTGGTTTTCCAAGCCTTTTTTGTTTTTAAGTGCGGTCAGAATTAAGACCGCTTCATAATTTCAAAAAACTCATCGTTGGTTTTCGCCACCATAAGTTTGTCGATAAGGAATTCCATCGCTTCCACTTCACCCATTGGGTTAAGGATTTTGCGAAGAATCCACATTTTTTGTAATTCATCTGGTGTGGTAAGTAAGTCTTCTTTACGCGTACCTGAACGGTTGAAGTCGATTGCTGGGAACACACGTTTTTCAGCGATTTTGCGAGAAAGATGTAATTCCATATTACCGGTACCTTTAAATTCTTCAAAGATAACCTCATCCATTTTTGACCCGGTATCTACAAGTGCAGTAGCAATAATGGTTAAACTACCACCTTCTTCTACGTTACGTGCAGCACCAAAGAAACGTTTTGGACGATGCAACGCATTTGCATCCACACCACCGGAAAGAATTTTACCGGATGCTGGTGTAACGGTGTTATAAGCACGTGCTAAACGCGTGATAGAGTCGAGTAAAATCACCACGTCTTTTTTGTGCTCAACAGAACGTTTTGCTTTCTCGATAACCATTTCAGCCACTTGAACATGACGAGCAGCAGGTTCATCAAAGGTAGAGGCAATCACTTCACCTTTTACTGAACGTTGCATTTCCGTTACTTCTTCTGGACGCTCATCGATTAAAAGCACAATAAGTTCACATTCAGGGTAGTTGTGCGTGATGCTTTGTGCAATATTTTGTAGCAACATGGTTTTACCAGCTTTTGGTGGAGCCACGATAAGACCACGCTGACCTTTACCAATCGGAGAGGCTAAATCCAAAATACGCGCAGTTAAGTCTTCGGTTGAACCATTACCACGTTCCATTCTTAAACGAGAATTTGCGTGTAATGGGGTTAAGTTTTCGAAAAGAATTTTGCTGCGAGAGACTTCAGGTTTGTCATCGTTGACTTGGTCGACTTTTAAAAGTGCAAAATAGCGTTCGCCTTCTTTTGGTGGACGGATTTTACCTTCGATTTTATCACCAGTTTGAAGATTGAAGCGACGAATTTGACTTGGAGAAACGTAGATGTCATCAGGACCAGCAAGGTAGGAACTGTCTGCGGAGCGTAAGAAACCGAAACCATCGGGTAAAATCTCCAACACGCCGCCGCCAAAAATATCTTCACCGCTCTTGGCGTGTTGTTTCAAAATAGCAAAAACAATATCTTGTTTACGTAAACGGGCAAGATTTTCCAAACCCATTTGTTCTTCGCCAAGTTTCACAAGATCAGAAACAGGCGTATTTTTAAGTTCTGTAAGATGCATAATTAATAATGTTGGAACGAATAAGAGTTGATAATACTGAAATGTTTGAATGGTGGGCAATGCCCTTAAGAATGGTGCGTAAATTACCACTAAAATTTAATACTGTCTAGTTTTTGTTAGAAAAAACAGGGTAAAATAGCAAACTATGAAGAGATTATTATTGCATGTTGATTAATTATGCTTGATAATTGAATAATTAATCAATTTTAGTATTAAGAGAAGGATAACTTATGGCTCTCTGGGGTGGTCGTTTTACACAAGCGGCAGATAAACGTTTTAAAGATTTTAATGATAGCCTGCGTTTTGATTATCGCTTGTCAGAGCAAGATATTGAAGGCTCCATTGGCTGGTCTAAAGCTTTAGTCAATGTTGGTGTATTAAGTGCTGAAGAGCAACAACAGCTAGAAGTTGCCTTAAATGAATTATTAATCGAAGTGCGATCAAATCCACAAGCGATTTTACAAGATGATGCAGAAGATATTCATAGCTGGGTAGAAAGTAAGCTTATCGATAAAGTGGGTAATTTAGGTAAAAAATTACACACAGGTCGTAGTCGTAATGACCAAGTTGCACTCGATATCAAAATGTGGTGCAAACAGCGTGTAATCGAGTTACAAGAGTCTGTTCGTAATCTTCAACGCCACTTGGTACAAACGGCGGAAAATACGCAAGATGCAGTGATGCCGGGTTATACCCATTTACAACGAGCACAACCAATCACTTTTGCCCATTGGTGTATGGCTTATGTAGAAATGTTTGAGCGTGATTATTCACGTCTCGCGGATGCTTATAAACGCATGAATAGCTGTCCATTAGGCAGTGGCGCACTAGCGGGGACAGCCTATGCAGTCGATCGTGAACAATTAGCATCAGATTTAGGTTTTGCTTTTGCGACGCGTAATAGCTTGGATAGCGTCTCTGATCGTGACCATATTGTGGAATTACTTTCAACGGCGTCTTTAAGTATGGCGCACCTTTCTCGTTTCGCAGAAGATATGATCATTTTTAACAGTGGTGAAGCGAATTTTGTGGAATTGTCAGATCGTGTAACTTCAGGTTCCTCTTTAATGCCACAAAAGAAAAATCCAGATGCTTGTGAATTGATTCGTGGTAAAGCGGGCCGTGTAATGGGTGCATTAACCGGTATGTTGATGACCTTAAAAGGTTTACCGTTAGCGTATAACAAAGATATGCAAGAAGACAAAGAAGGGATCTTTGATGCGTTAGATACCTGGCAAGATTGCGTAGATATGGCGACTTTCGTGTTAGATGAGTTAAAAGTGAATACCGATCGTACTCGTGAAGCTGCTTTAAAAGGCTACTCAAATGCAACAGAGCTAGCAGATTATCTTGTGGCAAAAGGTGTACCATTCCGTGATTCTCACCATATTGTCGGTGAAACCGTGGTTTATGCCATTGAAAAAGGTAAAGCGTTGGAAGACTTAACCATTCCAGAATTCCGTCAATTTAGTGATGTGGTAGGGGATGATGTATATGACATTCTTTCGCTACAATCTTGTTTAGATAAACGTTGTGCGAAAGGTGGGGTTTCACCACTTCGTGTAGCAGAAGCGATTGCAGAAGCAAAAGCGAGATTAGCTTAATTAGCGCAAATAAAAAGAGCGATCAAAAAATGTTGTGTTTTTTGACCGCTCTTTTGTTTTTATGGCGTAGGTGGATCCATTAATTCAAGGATTTTATCGGTAGGCTCTTTTATATCGAAACTCGATCCCATTAATAATGAAAAAGTCTCGTCATTTCGTTTGCAAGCGGCATGAGAAATTAGCTTACCTTTCTCATTACGCAAATCGATAGTAACTTGACTGATGCTCGTCTTATCTACTGCTCTTTCTTTTATTATCGTCCACAACTGATTATTTTCTGTTGGTGGAAGAAAAAGAGTCGCTTCTGTGGCATAAGCTTGTAAGTAAGCATTATCTATCGTTTGATCAGCCACATTCACATCGTTTTTCATGTAAGTGAATGTGTTAAGATTATTTAGCGCGACCCAAATCTTTTCACCTTTGGTGGTTTCACATTTTACAACATCAATGACGCTCTCACCGAGATTCATAGCATTCTCATTTGCTAGCGAACATGCTGGAACTGCAGCCAAAAATACCCATAAATATTTTTTCATTAAATTAATCTCTGAAGTTATTAAATTGGAATGGTTGACCTAATTCAGCGCCTTTCACCAATTGAATAACGGCTTGTAAATCATCACGAGATTTACCGGTTACGCGCACTTGTTCACCTTGAATTTGAGTTTGAACTTTGATTTTTGAATCTTTCACTAATTTAGTGATTTTTTTCGCCATCTCCGTTTCAATCCCTTGTTTTAATTTGATTTCTTTGGTGTAAAGTTTACCGTGGTGCTCACTTTCTGTTGGAATATCCAACGAGCTATGCTCAATGCCACGTTTTACAAACGCACCAATTAAGATTTCAATTAATTGCTCTAATTGGAAATCAGATTCGGTCGTCACTTTTACAGTTTCGCTTTTTTCATTTAATTCAATCACCGCTTCCACGCCACGGAAATCATAACGTGTACTTAATACGCGGTTTGCATTTTCAACCGCATTACGCACTTCGTGCATAGTAATTTCAGATACGATATCAAAAGATGGCATAAGTTTTCTCCCAAAATGAATTAAATTCGATCATTTGCACTTAAAAGACATAAAAGTGCGGTTAAGTTAGCAAAGTTTACC
This sequence comes from Parahaemophilus parainfluenzae, assembly GCA_032568935.1. Lineage (GTDB taxonomy): Bacteria > Pseudomonadota > Gammaproteobacteria > Enterobacterales > Pasteurellaceae > Haemophilus_D > Haemophilus_D parainfluenzae_AE. The sequence goes on along the minus strand of JAWHBY010000041.1, from coordinate 14,454 downwards.
ACAATTTGCGCTTGTTGTTGCACCTTCGGTTTTGCATGAAATGCCACGCCTAATCCGGCGACATTCATCATCGCCAAATCATTGGCACCATCACCAATAGCAACGGTATTTTTACGTGGAATACTGTATTCCTCAGCGAGTTTTTGCAAGGTATTCGCTTTGTATTGCGCATCGACTACGCTACCTTTTACATTGCCGGTCAGTGTGCCATCAATAATTTCAAATTGATTAGACGCCGCAAAGTCGAGGTTTAATAAACTTTTTAAATAATCGGCGAAATAGGTAAAGCCACCAGAAGCGATGGCGGTTTTCCAACCATGTTGTTGTAATGTCTTAATGGTTTCAATTAAGCCCGGCATTAAAGGCAATTTTTCACGTACTTGCTGCAAAATACTTTCTGGTGCACCTTTAAGTGTACCCACTCGACGACGCAAACTTTGTTCAAAATCGAGTTCACCACGCATGGCGCTTTCAGTAATGGCAGAAACTAATTCACCCGTGCCAGCCAGTTTAGCAATTTCATCAATGCATTCAATTTGAATGGCAGTAGAATCCATATCCATCACCAATAAACCTTTTTCTGATAATTTTGCATCAAAATCCAATTTAGCGATGTCTAATTGCAGGTCATGAGCGTGGGCAATAAAATCAGTTAGCCAATCGCCTTTTAAAAGGACAACGGTATTTTTTTCAACGTTCCATGCATCAAAACACTGGAAAGATTGACCGCACTTTTGTTGAAATTCGAGTAATTTCGCTAAATTCAGCGTTGTACCGTATAAAATAAACGCATGCGATTCATCGGAGCGAGGCAAATCAGACGAAAGTGCGGTGGGGAATTGGGGATATTTTTGGGTAATGCTTGCAAGGTTTTGAATTTGCATAGAAAATCCTGTAAATTGTGAATACTCATCTATTCTAGCCGATCTTGGCGAAAAAATGGAAAAACAACGTGCAATTAATTAAAGAAAAACTTCAAAAATCATTGATGTTTGGGCTCATCGTGCTGCTTTGTATCGGTGCCATGGCCGTGATTTTGTTTGGTGTGAAACAATTTAAGATTGGTTCACAGCTTTCAAGTGTGAATCAAGTCGCAAATTTATCGCATACTTTGGTTCGTCAACAGGCCAATTTATTTTCGGTTTTATTAACTAATAATGCGAAATCCGATCAGCTCGTCGAAAATTTGGATAATTTAGTTAAAGAAAACTTTGTGCTCGATGCGACCATTTATGATTATAACGGCAAGGAATTAGCACAAAGTACCAATACGGGTAATCTTCGTGAGCAACTTGGTCTAGAACATAAAAATGAAGGTGAGTTTTCAACACAACAAATTGTTGAGCCCATTTATTCTGCTTCTAATAACGCTGTTCGTGGCTTCTTGAGAGTGACGTTTGATGCCCAATATGCTCAAACAACGCAGAGCAAAATTAATCAAGTCTTCCACCGCTTATATGGTGAAATTGTGGTGGTCTTTTTATTAGGTGCTTTATTCGCCAGTTCCATTCATTATTTTTTAAGTCATTATCGTCGAACATATCGAAAACCAGTAGAAACTAAAACGGTGGTAAATTTACAAGGTAAATCGAGTAGCCAACGTTTCCATCAACGTCGTCGAAGAATTTGATCAAGGTAAATAAAATTGCAGATATTGCTCAAGTCAATCAGTAAATAAGGTAGAATACTCAGAATTATTTAGACAGGAGAAAAACATGGCAACTCGTAGACAACTCGCCAACGCAATTCGTGCGCTATCAATGGATGCAGTACAAAAAGCAAAATCAGGCCACCCTGGCGCACCAATGGGAATGGCGGATATCGCTGAGGTATTATGGCGTGATTTCTTAAAACACAATCCAAACAACCCTAAATGGGCTGATCGCGACCGTTTTGTGCTTTCTAACGGCCACGGTTCAATGTTGATTTATAGCTTATTACATTTAACAGGCTATGATCTTTCTATCGAAGATTTAAAACAATTCCGTCAATTACATTCTAAAACGCCTGGCCACCCAGAATATGGTTATGCACCAGGTGTTGAAACCACAACTGGTCCGTTAGGTCAAGGTATCACCAATGCTGTAGGTATGGCGATTGCTGAGAAAACCTTAGCGGGTCAATTTAACCGTGAAGGCCATGAAATCGTAGACCACCACACTTATGTGTTCTTAGGCGATGGCTGTTTAATGGAAGGAATTTCTCACGAAGCTTGCTCTTTAGCGGGAACATTAGGCCTAGGTAAGTTAATTGCATTCTACGATGACAATAACATTTCGATTGATGGTCATGTAGATGGTTGGTTCAGCGATGATACTGCAGCTCGCTTTGAAGCTTATGGCTGGCAAGTGATCCGCAATGTGGATGGTCACGATGCAGAACAAATTCGTGCAGCGACTATTCTTGCTCAAGCAGAAAAAGAAAAACCAACGTTGATTATTTGTAAAACGATCATTGGTTTTGGTTCACCAAATAAATCTGGCTCTCACGATTGTCACGGTGCACCATTAGGTGATGAAGAAATCGCATTAACCCGTAAAGCACTAGGCTGGGAATATGGTCCATTTGAAATTCCGGCTGAGTACTATGCTGAATGGTCTGCAAAAGAAAAAGGCTCTGCAGCAGAAAAATCTTGGGAAGAAAAATTTGCCGCTTATGCTAAAGCATATCCAGAACTTGCTGCAGAATTTACACGTCGTGTAAACGGTGAATTACCAGCGAACTGGGCGGCTGAATCTAAAGCGTTCATTGAAAAATTACAAGCGAACCCAGCGAGCATTGCAAGCCGTAAAGCATCACAAAATGCAATCGAAGCTTATGCACACGTATTACCTGAATTCTTAGGTGGATCTGCAGACTTAGCAAGCTCTAACTTAACGTTATGGAGCGGTTCTAAACCAATTCGTGCACACGAAAACGTAGGTGGTAACTACCTTAACTATGGTGTGCGGGAGTTCGGTATGTCAGCGATCATGAATGGTATTGCTTTACACGGCGGGTTCATTCCTTACGGCGCAACCTTCTTAATGTTCTACGAATATGCACACAATGCGGTGCGTATGGCGGCATTAATGAAACAACGTACTTTATTCGTTTATACTCATGACTCGATCGGTTTAGGAGAAGATGGTCCAACTCACCAACCAGTTGAGCAAACCACCTCATTACGCTTAATTCCAAATCTTGAAACATGGCGTCCATGTGACCAAGTGGAATCAGCCATCGCATGGCAACAAGCGGTTGAGCGTCAAGATGGTCCAAGTGCGTTGATCTTTACCCGTCAAAACTTAGCCCAAATGGACCGCACTTCTGCACAATTAGATGCGGTTAAACGTGGTGCTTATGTGTTAAAAGACTGTGATGGCACACCTGAGTTAATCTTCATTGCGACAGGTTCTGAAGTGGAATTAGCAGTGAAAGCAGCAGATGTATTGGCTGCCGAAGGTAAAAAAGTACGTGTCGTCTCTATGCCAAGTACTAACCGTTTCGATAAACAAGATGCAGCATACCGTGAAAGTGTATTGCCTGTAGCAGTAACCAAACGTGTTGCGATTGAAGCGGGTATTGCAGACTTCTGGTATAAATACGTTGGCTTTGAAGGTCGCGTAGTGGGTATGAATAGCTTCGGCGAATCAGCCCCAGCAGATCAATTATTCAAACTCTTTGGTTTCACCGTAGATAACGTGGTGGCAAAAGCAAAAGAGATTTTATAATAATTAAAATAGATAAAGGCAGGTAATGACCTGCCTTTCTTTTTTAAGAAAGTGCGGTCAAAAAAGAAGAAAATTTTTGATCGCACTTTGTTTTTATCGGCTTTCACCTTGTTATCTAAGCCTTTTTTCGTCAATCCATTGAGTTAGCTTTTCAAGTTTGTTAAAATTTGCGGTACTTTTTGCAATAAGAATAAAACGTAAAAAGTGAGTTCGGAAGAAGGTAGCTGGAGAGTAGGGAATTGCCCCTACGCCGACGAGGTAAAATCTTTCAGGCGCAATCGTAAGATTGCAGGGACTGTTACTGGACGAACCCTTGGAGAGATCCATTGCATTTTATTGATGTAAATGGACGCCGAAGGCGCAAAAGAGCGGTCGATTTTTCGATTGTTTTCCAAACGCTCAGGCAAAAGGACAGGGGCAAAAGACAATCGGTATTATCAAAAATATTTCTATCGGGATTCTTCTTGTCTCCTTGTCGAGTTTATTTGTATTTTAAACGACGAGGAATCATCAATGTCATTACAGACAACCTTATCTGCGATTAGCAGCTTTGTATGGGGACCGCCCCTACTCATTCTATTGTCCGGAACAGGACTTTATCTCACCCTTCGTTTAGGTTTCTTACAAATTCGTTATTTGCCGCGTGCATTGGGCTATTTATTTGCTCGTGGTGCGAATAAAGGCAAGGGAGATGTATCTTCTTTTGCCGCACTTTGTACGGCATTAGCGGCAACTATTGGTACAGGGAATATCGTGGGGGTAGCGACCGCAGTACAAGCGGGAGGACCAGGCGCAATTTTTTGGATGTGGCTAGTTGCATTATTAGGCATGGCAACTAAATATGCTGAATGTTTACTTGCCGTGAAATATCGTGTGCGAGATAAATACGGTTTTATGGCTGGTGGACCGATGTACTACATCGAACGCGGTCTTGGTATTAAATGGCTAGCCAAATTATTTGCGCTCTTTGGGGTATTGGTGGCCTTTTTCGGTATTGGTACCTTCCCTCAAATAAATGCAATTACGCATGCGATGCAAGACACATTCAATGTACCCGTTATTATTACGGCAACAGTGGTGACGGTATTGGTCGCTATGATTATTCTCGGTGGTGTAAGACGTATTGCGACAGCTTCTTCAGTGATTGTGCCTTTTATGGCAATCGGCTATGTGGCGACCTCAATTATTATCTTAGTAGTAAATTACGATAAATTGCCTGCTGCAATTGCATTAATTATTCATAGTGCGTTTAATCCACAAGCAGCTTTGGGCGGAGCGGTTGGTTTTACCGTGATGAAAGCGATTCAATCGGGTGTTGCGCGCGGTATTTTCTCAAATGAATCCGGTTTAGGGAGTGCGCCTATTGCAGCGGCTGCGGCGCAAACGAAAGAGCCCGTTCGTCAAGGTTTAATTTCGATGACAGGGACATTTTTAGATACCATCATCGTATGTACGATGACGGGCTTAGTGCTTGTCATTACAGGGGCATGGAGTAACCCTGAACTTTCAGGTGCAAGCGTGACTAACTACGCATTTGCACAGGGCTTAGGCACATCATTTGGTGCAACGATTGTAACAGTAGGATTGTTATTCTTTGCTTTCACCACAATTTTAGGGTGGTGCTATTATGGTGAACGTTGTTTCCTTTACTTAGTCGGTATCCGTGGTATTAAATTGTATCGCTTTGTGTTTATTGTTTTGGTTGGGGCAGGCTCATTCCTCACCTTAGATTTAATCTGGATTTTAGCTGATATCGTGAATGGTTTAATGGCCTTCCCGAACTTGGTTGCATTAATTGGTTTACGCAAAGAGATTATTTCAGAAACCAAAGATTACTTTGAACGTTTAAAAGCTACGCAACATGATCAAGATGAATTAGACTAATTCATGTCGTAAAAAGAAAAGGGAAGCTGATCGCTTCCCTTTATTGTTTACAGCTTTACATCATAACAAGTTTGTACAGAAAGAAAATTATATTTTTTCAGAAATTAGATCCCGATCATATTTTTGAACATTTATTTTTTTATTTGGCTAAAAGCACTTGAAAAAGCAGTTCAAGGTCGATATGTTGTAGTTAAAGATGAACGGAACCGAAGGGTTCATTTAAGCAAAAGAGGTAAATGCTATGACACTCAATATCACAAGTAAACAAATGGATATCACCCCTGCAATTCGTGAACATGTGGAGGGAAGACTTGCAAAATTAGAGAAATGGCACACTCAACTGATTAGCCCGCATTTTGTTTTAAGTAAAGTACCAAACGGCTTTTCTGTAGAGGCTTCAATTGGAACTCCATTAGGTAATCTGTTAGCCACTGCAACGGCTGATGATATGTATAAAGCGATCAATGAAGTCGAAGAAAAATTAGAACGTCAATTAAATAAACTTCAACATAAAGGCGAATCCCGCCGAGCAGATGAGCGTTTGAAAGATTCTTTTGAAAAATAAAGGATAATGAATAAATAAAAAGGGCGAACATGATGTTCGCCCTTTTTTAGATATCTTGAATCACTAATTGTAATGCATGGCGTTGGAACTGTTTTGCTTTACGATGTTTTAAGCGTCTTAAACGCAAGTTGCGTGAGGCAGAGATATCTCTTGATGTTTTTTTCTTTAAAAAAGTTTTTCTTTTTAACATCTTTTTCTCCTTGTTTTCTTTAAGTTCAATAAAACGTTGATTTTTCTGACCGCACTTACTTTGTTGCAGTCGTTTGGTTTTCTTGAACGCGATGATAATTCACAATACTATTCATGTAACGGCGAATATTTTCGACATATTGATAGGCTTCATAACCGCGAGCGTAGCCATATTTTAAGTTTGAATAATGACGCTTTTCCGATAATAGTTGAAGATTATTTTTTACATCTAACCAGTTATCTGGGTTGCCACCCAATTTTTTTGTTAAGCGACGAGCATCTAAAATATGCCCTAATCCCATGTTGTATGCTGCTAGAGAATACCAAATTCGATCCTCTTCTGGAATACTGTCAGGTATTTGAGCGAGTAGCCAATGCAGGTATTCAGATCCCGCTTTAATACTTTGTTCAGCATCTGTACGATTATTAATATTCATCCGCAAAGCCGTATCTTTGGTGAGCATCATCATTCCACGTACGCCAGTTGGAGAGGTGGCATAAGGGTCCCAATGCGATTCTTGATAGGCTACAGCGGCTAATAATCGCCAGTCTAAATTCCCTTTGTATTTTTCAAAGAGCGATTGGTATTGAGGGAGAATTTTTTCAACTGCCTCTAAATAAGCCTGAGTATCTACATAATCAAAGGCAGTAATATGGCGGAAATATTTTTCCTCAATACGATCAATTAATCCTGTTTCAATGGCATTATTCATAAAATCCAACAAGCCTGCTTGTAGCTCATTATAGGATTTATTGGAAAGATACCAATGCACGGTCATTTCATCCGTTAGGTCAAATGCAATTGCTAAGTTAGGGCGAATTTGTTGTGCGGCCGCCACATCAATACTATTTGCAATGGTATAAGGAATTTTACCTTCCGCCACTTGAATCAATAATTCTTCTTGGGTTAATTGCTTGTTATTCTGCCATTTAAGTGCAGGAAGTTTTTTCTGTGCAAGAGATAATAATTTTTCTAAGTCTTCCCCCGCAGAAATGATAATTTCTTGCTGTACTTGCGCTAAATCTTTCGGGCGATTTTCACCTTTTTTATACACAAGCTGCCAAGAAGCGGAAGTATAAGATGGCCCTAACTGAAATTTTTCTGCACGTTGAGGCTGGAATAAAAGATTCGCAGCTGCAATATCAATATTGTTGTTCTCTAATTCGTTAAAAAGTTGATCGCTATTTTCTAAGGTTTTAATTTGTAAGCGAACCCCTAAGTAATCAGCAAAGTTTTTTGCTAATTCGTATTCCAAGCCAGATTCGCCCTCATTCCCAATAAAATAGTAAATGGGATTGTTAATGGTGCCGACAATCAGGCTACCGCGATTTTTGATCGCAGTGTAAGGGTTTTGCTCCGATTGCATAATTTTTTGCCAAGGGAAGACCATATCAATTGCCCAAAGTAATAATGCAAAAGCAGCAATAATACGTAAAAATAGACCTTTCAATAGATAAACCTTATAAATTGAGATAAGAGAGGATTGTAACGAGAATTAAGACAATAAAAAAGCCCCTTTTACTTCAAGGGGCTGTTAAATAAGGATTAATGTTGGCGATCTCGGCGATCACGTTCATTAAAAGTGCGGTCGTTTTTATCGTTAAATTTACGCTGACGACGTTCACCATTACGTTCACTACGGAAGCGATCTTGACCTCGGTCTCCACGTTCATTACGGCGACCTTTTCCACCAAAGTCATTGCCTCCACGTCTGTTGTCTGACTGCGCAGCACCCATAAAGCTCATTTGCATTTGTTTATTTAAAACGCGAGTTTTACCGAACTGTTGAAGCAATTCTTTTGGCATGCCTTGTGGTAATTCAACGGTAGAGTAGTCATCATAAAGTTTGATATGGCCAATATAACGGCTGTTAATATCACCTTCATTTGCGATAGCGCCTACGATATGACGCACTTCTACGCCATCTGCACGGCCAACTTCGATACGATATAAATCCATCGGTTGTGGTGTGCCATAGCCTTTACGTTCACCACGACGTTCAGCCGAACGTGGATTTTCACGGCGATCACCGCGATCATTACGGTCACGACGGCGTTTATCCACCGGAGGATCAGGTGGAAGAATGAGCTTTTGTTTACCTTGAAGCAACATCAACATGGCTGCTGCAATATCTTCTTGATCTTGATCTGCAGTGAATAAATCTTCCAATAGGCTACGATACATTTCGAGATCGTGATGTTCCAATTGTTTGGTAATCTTGTCTTGGAATTTCTTACGACGACAGGCTTGTAACACTTCATGATTTGGCAATTCAACTTCATTGATTGGTTTTTTCATCAAGTGTTCGATATTGCGAAGTAAACGGCGTTCACGTGGTTCAACGAATAATAATGCGCGACCAGAACGACCAGCACGACCGGTACGGCCGATACGGTGAACGTAAGACTCTGCATCAAGCGGTATGTCATAGTTCACTACAAGGCTGATTCGTTCAATATCAATACCGCGCGCAGCCACATCGGTTGCAACGACGATATCAAGACTGCCATTACGTAAGCGATCTAAGGTTTGCTCACGTAATTGTTGAGTCATATCACCGTTTAATGCCGCAGCACGGAAACCGTGTTTTTCTAATAATTCAGTCACATCAAGTGTGCCCGTTTTAGTGCGAGTAAAAATGATTGCCGCATCAAACTCTTCTACTTCCAAGAAACGTAATAACGCATCATTTTTACGGAAACCTTGAACATACCAACAATTTTGTTCAATATCAGGTGCATTATCGTTATTTACTTTGATTTTCACTTCTTGTGGATTATTCATGAAGCGTTTTGTGATGCGACGAATTGGCTCAGGCATAGTTGCTGAGAAAAGGGCCGTTTGGTGCTCTTCCGGTAATTCAGCCATAACGGTTTCTACATCATCAATAAAGCCCATACGAAGCATTTCATCTGCTTCATCAAGTACGATAGCTTTTAATTCAGATAGATTTAATGTGTTACGACGGATGTGATCCAAAATACGGCCTGGTGTACCCACAACAACTTGTGCACCTTGTTTTAATGCACGTAATTGAATGTCATAACGTTGGCCACCATAAAGGGTCACGATATTGATGCCTTTGGCATATTTCATGAAGTGTTCGCAAGCATCGGCAACTTGAATTGCAAGTTCACGTGTTGGTGCCATCACCAATAATTGTGGATGTTTTGCGGCTGGATCAATTTTAGCCAAAATAGGTAAAGAGAATGCGGCAGTTTTACCACTACCGGTTTGTGCCATACCAAGTACATCTCTGCCTTCTAGAAGAGCAGGAATACAAGCTTGTTGGATTGGCGAAGGTGTTTCAAAACCAAGGTCAGAAACGGCTTTTAGAATGAATTCAGGCAAGCCTAAATCATTAAAAGTGATTTTGTCTGTCATTAAAATGCTCGAATATAAGTAAGGAAAGCTCAATTTAGCTTTCAGGTTTATTTGTTACACAAGAAAGAGGCAAGTCTAAAAAACAGCTGTTTTTGTGACCGCACTTTTTTCTTCTTTTTCGTCTTCAGTTTGAGCCGGTTTCAATTTCATCAGCTCTAACACGGCAAAACGATACTCAACAAAGTTATACACCTGATTCGCAATAGCAAGTTTGAATAAAGCCGCCGCTTCATCAATTTGCCCCAAATTGAGTTTTTGTTTTGCTAGATAAAAGTAGGTTTCGGTTAATATTTCTGCATATTGTTGCGAGTTTTCTGCAAATTTGGTTGCCCGCTCTTGCAAGTCACTCACAGAAATATTACCTAAATAGTATTGAACGATATTTGTTCCCCAGAAGTCCTTAGATAGCCCTTTAGCTCGTTCAACAAGGTTGGCATGGGCTTCTTGTGGTTTTAATTTTTGTTCGTTCAAATAGAGCCAAAGTACGCGATAAGGATCTTTGGTATCGGCTTCATAAAACTTCATAAAATCGTCTTCAGCAAGATTATAGCGTTCGACGTAATAAAAATTTAAACCACGATTAAGGTGGGTATAGTCATAACTTGGATCCAATTCAAACACCGCATTAAAGGTTTCTAATGCGCTGTCGTAATCTTCTTCAAGCAGTAAGTAAAGCCCTAAGTAATTATAAACGGAAGCCATCTTTGGCTGTAACGCGAGGGCTTGTGTAAAGTCATAACGTGCGAGGCCCCACAAACCGAGGGAATCATATAAAACGCCACGTTCAAAGTGAAGCGTCGCCCGTTCTTCATTACTCATTTTTCCAACTAATAAAACTTGGCTGATTCGGGTAATCATCACTTCTTGTTCGAAATGACTATTCGGTGTTTGATCTGCTAGTACGACTTTATTTGGCGCGACAAACACGTTTCCCGATTGTACACAACCGGAAATAAATAAAGTCAGACTTAGGCTAGATAACGAAATTAGAAAACGGAAGAACCGAAAATATTGCATTGTTTTATAAGTTAGCTTGATAATCAAAACGGGTGTGTAAATCGAATTCACACACCCTGTGAGATTATTCTTGTTCTTCTGAAATGTCTTCTACTGGTGCAGATTCTGCTTCAGTTTCTTGTTTTGGTGCAAGATCTTTCATGGTTAAGCGGATACGACCTTGACGATCGATTTCAACCACTTTAACAGTTACTTCTTGACCAACTTGAAGATAATCACTCACTTTCTCTACACGCTCTTCAGCGATTTGAGAAATATGAACTAAACCTTCTTTATTTCCTACGATAGCGACGAATGCACCGAAGTCAGCAAGACGAGTCACTTTACCTTTGTAAATTGCGCCTGCTTCAACTTCAGCAACGATTTCTTCAATACGTGCCATCACGTTTTTCGCTGCACTACTATCTACTGCAGCAATTTTCACTGTACCATCATCATCGATATCAATAGAAGTACCGGTTTCTTCAGTTAATGCACGAATAGTTGCGCCACCTTTACCGATAACATCTTTAATTTTCTTCGGATCAATTTTCATGGTGTGAATACGCGGTGCGTAGTCAGATATATCTGCACGTGGTGCAGGGATTGCTTGTTCCATTACGCCAAGAATGTGCATACGTGCACCTTTTGCTTGGTTTAATGCAATTTGCATAATTTCAGGGGTGATACCTTCAATTTTGATATCCATTTGAAGTGCTGTGACACCTTCACGTGTACCTGCTACTTTAAAGTCCATATCACCTAAGTGGTCTTCGTCACCTAAGATATCTGAAAGAACCACAAATTTCTCTTCTTCTTTCACTAAGCCCATTGCGATACCTGCAACAGCAGCTTTGATTGGAACGCCCGCATCCATTAATGCTAAAGACGCACCACATACAGATGCCATAGAAGAAGAACCATTAGATTCAGTAATTTCAGATACAACACGCACTACATACGGGAATTCTGCAAGGCTAGGCATAACCGCAGCTACACCGCGTTTTGCTAAACGACCGTGACCGATTTCACGACGTTTTGGTGAGCCGATCATACCCGTTTCACCTACAGAGTATGGAGGGAAGTTGTAGTGGAATAAGAAGTGATCTTGACGTTCACCCGTTAATTCATCAATGATTTGTGCATCACGTTCAGTACCTAAAGTTGCTACGGCTAATGCTTGCGTTTCACCACGGGTGAAAATTGCAGAACCGTGAGTACGTGGTAATACACCAGTGCAAATATCTAATGCACGAACGGTATCAACGGTACGACCATCAATACGTGGTTCACCTGCAATGATACGGCCACGAACGATTTGGCTTTCAAGTGCGGTGAAAATATCCACGATTTTACCTTCGCTGATTTCTTCATCTTCAGCTGTGATTTGTGCAATCACATCCGCTTTAATCGCATCGATTTGTTCGTAACGTGCTTGTTTTTCAGTAATGCGGTATGCATCGCCTAAACGTGCTTCTGCAATCGCTTTTACTTTGTTGATTAAATCTGTATTTGGTTGTGGTGCAAGCCAATCCCAACGTGGTTTACCCGCTTCTTTTGCAAATTCTTTGATTGCTTCAATCACAACTTGTTGTTGTTGATGACCGAATACTACTGCTGCTAACATTTGTTCTTCAGTTAAAATGTCAGCTTCAGATTCAACCATTAATACGGCTTTGTCAGTACCTGCAACCACTAAGTCTAAACGGCTTTGTTTTTGTTCAGCCATAGTTGGGTTCAATACGAATTGGTTATCGATAAAACCAACACGTGCTGCACCGATAGGGCCATTGAAAGGCACGCCAGATAAGGTTAATGCTGCAGAAGCACCGATCATTGCCACTAAGTCAGGGCTGATTTGTGGGTTGACAGAAACTACAGTTGCTACAACTTGGATTTCGTTGAAGAAACCTTCTGGGAATAATGGACGAATTGGACGGTCGATTAAACGTGCAATTAAGGTTTCGCCTTCAGATGGACGACCTTCACGTTTGAAGAAACCACCAGGGATTTTACCCGCCGCATAAGTACGCTCTTGGTAGTTTACGGTTAATGGGAAGAAGTCTTGACCTTCTTTCACATCTTTTTTAGCCACAACAGTCACGAATACCGTGGTATCGTCCATGCTTGCCATAACAGCAGCGGTTGCTTGACGTGCAATTGCGCCGGTTTCTAGAGTAACGGTATGTTGACCGTATTTAAATTGTTTAACAATTGGATTCACAATGTTTTCCTTCAAAATAATATTTAAAACAAAGCTTTATTTTCCAGATTGCGACTAGCAAAAGAAATCTTTCGAAAAAATGACCGCACTTTGGGCGTTTAAAAATCTCTTTTGATAGCCGCACGCTAATGCAGAAAATAAAGCTTGCTTATTATACAGGGTTTTAAATTTATTGGTAACTTTATTTAATATAAGCAACTTGTTATCATATTCTCATACAAATACATACGTAAGGAGACACTATGATTATCAGTGCATTAAATAACCCAAATTTCAAAGTGGGTTTACCAAAAGTTATCGCGGACATTTGCGATCATCTCAATACCTTAGATCTTGAAGCATTAGAAAATGGCCGTCATGATTTAAGCGAGCAAGTTTATATGAATGTCATGGAATTTGATACGGTTGAAGCGGATAGCAAACAAGCTGAACTTCACCACAAATATCTAGATATTCAATTACTTATTCGTGGTGAAGAGAATATTGAAGTAAGCGCGACTTATCCAAATCTCAGCTTATACGATGAATATCGTGATGCCGATGATTACCAACTCACCCCGCAAATTGAAAATAAAAGCACCGTGACACTTTTACCAAAAATGTTCGCTGTCTTTTTCCCTTATGAGCCACATAAACCAGGTTGCACCGTAAACGGCAAATCAAGTTTTGTGAAAAAACTGGTGGTGAAAGTACCAGTAGAATTGATTTAATTATTTCGATTTATTAAATCAAAAGTGCAGTCAGAAATTTATGTATTTTTCTGACCGCACTTTTTTATTATTTAATCACCGTAATTGACCATTTGGCATCATCAATTTGCTCGAAGTTTGTGACTTCATAGCCTTCTTCTGCAGCCCAAGCAGGAATTGCTTCAGTGGCTTGTGTGCAGTCGAATTCAATTTCTAGGCCATCGCCTTTATTTAACTTAGCCATGGCTTCCTTAGCTTCAACGAGAGGAAATGGGCAAACAAGGCCAAGTGTTGGTAATTTAACGATCATATAAGCTCCTTATGATGCTTTTGCTAATTTTAAACATTGGGGACGGATAATGGTGAAGTAGGCGGCCACCCAAGTACCGAGAATCATCAATGGCAATGAGACCCAGCCTTGCCAAGAGAAAAAGGCGGTTTCGACTAAGCCATTACCGATAGAACAGCCACCCGCAAGCGTTGCACCAATACCCATAAGAATACCGCCGAGTCCGCTGCGTAGAATCGTAGTGGCATCCGGTACACGGACACGGAATTCATTGCTTGCTTTAGCGCCGATGAATGATCCAATAAAAATCCCTAAAACTAAGAATACGCCCCAGTTAATAAATTTACCGTCGCCAGTAACGAGGAATTGCATGATATTAGCTGATGGACCAGTGATCCCAAGTCCAAACTCACGGCCAGTAGCAACACTGAGTGGCCAAGCCGCAAGCGCGATTAATCCGATTAATACAGCAGAGAAAAATGGGTGCCAGCGTTTTTCAAATAATAAGTGAGCAAGTCCC
>JAWHBY010000040.1:0-18695 GCA_032568935.1 Parahaemophilus parainfluenzae | reverse complement strand
GTTTGATTTAAGTTTTATGCGCTGCATTCCGAATATAATCATTATGACACCAAGTGATGAAAATGAATGCCGCCAAATGCTTTATACGGGTTATAAATGTGGTAAACCTGCTGCGGTACGTTATCCGCGTGGAAATGCAATCGGCGTAGAATTAACCCCACTTGCTGAATTAGAAATTGGTCGTTCAAAAATGGTTCGTCAAGGTGAAAAAATCGCGATTCTGAATTTTGGCACACTCTTACCTGCCGCTTTATCTGTGGCAGAAAAACTCAATGCAACTGTTGTCGATATGCGCTTTGTAAAACCAATTGATGAAGCTCGTATTCTAGAAATGGCAGATACCCATGACGTCATTGTGACATTGGAAGAAAATGCGATTCAAGGTGGCGCAGGTTCTGCTGTTTCAGAAGTGCTAAATTCTCATGGAAAAACAACCGCACTTTTACAACTTGGTTTACCTGATATCTTTATTCCGCAAGGTACACAACAAGAAGCACTTGCTGAAATTAAATTAGATGAAAAAGGGATTGAAGAGCAAATTATCGCCTTTATAAAGGGCTAAATTCGTTCATTTTGGTTTAATTTTGATATTTTAAAAAATTTTTTCAAAAATATCGAACTATTTCAAAAATACACAGTCTGATACATTGCTAGTGCACTGCATATTGCAGTTATCTTTTTGAAGTTTCTTATAATTAAGACCTCCCCGCTATTCAAGTTTTGAGTAGCGGTTTTTTCTTTTTTGGAGGTAATAAAAAAGGACGCTTTTCAGCGTCCTAATTTTTGAATCTAAACTTTAAAAAATTAAAGTGCAGATTTTGCTTTTTCAACTAATGCAGCGAACGCCACTTTGTCGAATACAGCGATATCAGCAAGGATCTTACGGTCGATTTCAACAGACGCTTTTTTCAAGCCGTTGATGAATTTGCTGTAAGATAAACCATTTTGACGAGCCGCAGCGTTGATACGTGCAATCCATAATTGACGGAATTGACGTTTACGTTGACGACGGTCACGATATGCGTATTGACCAGCTTTGATCACCGCTTGGAAAGCAACGCGATACACGCGTGAACGTGCACCATAATAACCTTTAGCAGCCTTAAGAACTTTCTTATGGCGTGCTCTTGCAATAACACCACGTTTTACACGAGCCATTATTTAATCTCCTATGTAATATTTTTAACTAATTTAACTAATCGTACGTTTTGCTTAAATAACGGCTTATGCGTATGGTAAGCAAGCTACTACTAAAACTTGGTCTGCTTTCGCAACCATTGATTTATGACGTAAATGACGTTTACGTTTAGTTGTCTTTTTAGTCAAAATATGACGTAAGTGAGATTGTTTACGTTTGAAACCGCCTGAAGCTGTTTTTTTGAAACGCTTAGCAGCACCACGTACTGTTTTAATTTTAGGCATTGTTAAAAAACTCCGCATTTTAAGTTAAACACATAATTAGGCGAATCCGAAGATTACTTGTAGGCACTAATTATTCCAATATGGCAAATTGAATTGCCCTTCTCCAAAAGCAATTAGGCTGCGTAGTTTGCCCAATATGCAGTTGTATTCTCACCGAAGTGAAAATTCGATTATCTAGATTAGATCTAAATAAAAAATTATTTTTTCTTAGGTGCTAACACCATTACCGCTTGGCGACCTTCTAATTTACCCGGTGCAGATTCCACTACTGAAATGTCAGCCAAATCGTTTTTAACGCGTTCTAATACGTCTAAACCGATATCTTGGTGAGCCATTTCACGACCACGGAAACGTACAGTAATTTTCGCTTTATCGCCATCTTCTAAGAAACGGATTAAGCTACGTAATTTAACTTGGTAGTCACCTTCGTCAGTACCTGGACGGAATTTAATTTCCTTCACTTGTACGACTTTTTGTTTTTTCTTCTGTTCTTTTGCGGTTTTGCTCTTTTCATAGAGGAACTTGCCGTAGTTCATAATACGACAAACCGGTGGTTCGGCATTCGGACTGATCTCAACTAAATCAAGCGCTGCTTGTTCTGCCATATCTAAGGCCTGTTGGATTGATACAATCCCCGCTTGTTCACCATCTTGGTCAATCAAACGAACTTCTTTTACTCGAATTTCATCGTTAATGCGATTCGGGCGGTTAGCTGCCGGAGCTTTTTTTACGGTTTTGATAATGTTATTCCTTCTATTTATTTAAGATAAAACCCACTGCATTTAAAACAGAAGATTTCTTCAATCATTTGCTATAAAAACAAACAAAAAACGGGCAAAATTTTATAGTATTTGCCACGTTTATGCAACAAGGATTTCTATTCCTTTAAATATCAGCGGGTAAAGCAGTTATTTCAGCTGAAATACTCTCTCCAAATTGAAGTAGTTTTTCTAATCTTGCGGTTTCAATACATACCATTGTTCTATACCCTTCTGGTTGCATCGCACTTGGTGTTTTTTCCCAAGGATTCCATAGCACAATTGAATCTGCATGATGGTGTGTAATTTGAATATGTCGATTAAACACTTTATCCACCAACAATGTTTTATCTTTCTCTAACGTATAAATACAATCCACACCTTGTTCTATTCTGCGTGTTGAAGGAACATCAGTATGTTTACCTTGTAATGAGTCATAACAACGACTTGGTAAATTTTGGACTTCAATTTGTGAAATATCACCAATATTAAAATAACTGTGTAATGCCGCTTGAGCTGGTTCTTGCCCTAAATGCGTTAAAGTCATTGTGCATTTATCGGTAAATTCCATTTTCATTTTGGCTTCAATCACACCATATTCAGAAAAGAGCGAAAATTCTAACCGCACTTTATTCGCTTGGAGATCATAATCACTTAATTGCCACAAACGTAAACGCGCTGTACCGTGTGAAGGCTGTTTAACACCTCCAAACCAAGGGTAACAAAGTGGTACACCGCCTCGAATAGCGACACCTTTCGTAAAAGGTTCGATATCACTTAACCAAAAGATATCCTGCTCTGCCCCTTTAGGTTGCCAATTTAATAATTGCGCCCCTTGTAATGCAATTCGAGCCGATCCTACTGGGTGATTTAAGATTAAAACAGGAATTTCATTGATATATTCTAAAGTTAATTCTGGTGTTAATTGTTGAGTTTGAGCTGCCATATTCGCCTCCTTGTGATAAGGCTATTATATAGAAGAAAAATGAATTTGAGTTTGTTAATAGACTTTTACGTTTATTTTAAAGAAGGTCTAATAAACTCTCGTTCTAACTGTATGGACTCTGCTAGATTTCTCTTACTAATTTTTCTAATGATTTCGGATACTAAAAATTGTGATTTAATTGCTATATTTACCAATTCTTGTTTACTAAGATTCTGAGGCTTATATCTTGAATCGACATATTTAGGTAATGAATAATATATTTCAAAAAAATCATCATTTTCATCTATTATCTTGTAGGAAATTAGATTTTCTTTAATCATCTTCCTACAATGCCCTAAGGATTTTATATAGTTAGCATCACAACCTAAGTACATTAAACTAGATTTAGCAGCTAACTCTACCGAAAGTAGTGATGATTGAATTGCATTAGCAAGATTAATATTCTCCGATAAAGCAAATGCTGCAGACATAGTTGAAGACAAAATCATTTCTAACCAATACACCAGGATTTCATTAGATTCTTTTTCTTTAAGAATATCATCTATGCCAAAGGCTATATCATATAAATCGCAAATGGAATATATCGCTTTTTTATATTGTTCAAAATAGACATTATGCATTAATGCTAACTCAGAAGGATCAATATCAACAAAATCAAATAGGTTAATCCCTGTCATTCCATAGATAACCGGTATTCTAGTTATATATATTTGATCTCTAAAAGCAATACCACCAATTAACAAATTAGGAATACTAAATTTTTGTCGAGGATAAAGTTTCTGATATATATCTTCCACTTGTTTATAGAAACTGGATATATCTCCTTGAATCTTATTTAAACGCATCCACTCTAATGTGGTCTGGAAAGGTCTCTGATGAATTAAAACATTTTGAGAAATTAATTGATCATCAATTTTTCGAATATCATCTATGGAAATTACTGTCATCTCTAATTACCAATCCTATGATAAAAATTACTACTCGCAATCTTATAAAATATAAAAAAATCGGCACACTTTTTAGTGTACCGATTTTATAGATTAATTACTCTTCACCCAACAATTTCAACTCACGTTGTCTTACTTGGGATTTTAAGATTTCAGCAAACTCTTCAATCGTGAAAGTACCTAAATCTGCACCTTTACGGGTACGTACAGCCACTTTGCCTTCTGCGATTTCTTTATCACCGCAAACAAGCATATAAGGCACGCGACGTAAGGTGTGTTCGCGGATCTTAAAGCCGACTTTTTCATTACGTAAATCAGCTTTAACGCGTAATCCGGCATCAGAAAGTTGTTTCACCACTTTTTGAACGTAGTCTGCTTGGCTATCTGTAATGTTCATGACAATCGCTTGAACTGGCGCTAACCATGCAGGGAAGAAACCTGCATATTCTTCGGTGATGATACCAATGAAACGTTCGATAGAACCTAAAATCGCACGGTGAATCATAACTGGTGTACGGCGGTCATTATCTTCTGCAACATAAGATGCATTTAAACGACCAGGTAATGCGAAGTCTAATTGAATAGTACCACATTGCCATTCACGATCTAAGCAGTCACGTAGTGCAAACTCAATTTTCGGACCATAGAATGCACCTTCACCCTCTTGGATTTCATATTCAAGACCGTTATGCGCTAATGCTGCCGCAAGACCTGCTTCTGCACGATCCCACATATCATCAGCACCGATCCGTTTTTCAGGACGAGTAGATAATTTCACCTGAATATTTTGGAAACCGAACGTGCTGTAAATGTCGTAAACCATTTTGATACAGCTGGTTACTTCACTTTCAATTTGGTCTTCAGTACAGAAAATGTGTGCATCATCTTGAGTGAAGCCACGTACACGCATTAAACCGTGTAAAGAACCGGAAGGCTCATTACGGTGGCAAGAACCGAATTCCGCCATACGAATTGGTAAATCACGATAAGATTTTAAACCTTGGTTAAAGATTTGAACGTGTCCTGGGCAGTTCATTGGTTTAATCGCATATTCACGGTTTTCTGATTGTGTAGTAAACATCAAATCGCCGTAGTTTTGCCAGTGACCTGTTTTTTCCCATAACACGCGGTCCATCATGAACGGACCTTTCACTTCTTGATAATCGTATTCTTTTAACTTAGTACGTACGAAGGTTTCCAATTCACGGAAAATTGTCCAACCATCGTTATGCCAAAACACCATACCCGGAGCTTCTTCTTGCATATGATATAAATCTAACGCTTTACCAATTTTACGGTGGTCACGTTTTGCCGCTTCTTCTAAGCGAGTTAAGTATTCTGCTAATTGTTTTTTATCTGCCCAAGCCGTACCATAGATACGTTGTAACATTTTATTTTTGCTATCACCACGCCAGTACGCACCTGCCACTTTCATTAATTTGAAGTGTTGACAGAAACGCATATTCGGCACATGTGGCCCACGACACATATCAATGTATTCTTCGTGATGATAAAGCGCAGGCGTTGCGGTACGTTCGATATTTTCATCTAAGATAGCCATTTTGTATGGCTCGCCGCGTTTTTCAAAAGTATCTCTTGCTTCTTGCCAGCTTACCGGAGTTTTGATGACGTCATAATTGGTTTTCGCCAATTCAAGCATACGTTTTTCGATAGCATCAATGTCTTCTTGCGTTAAAGAACGGTCTAAATCCACGTCATAATAGAAGCCATTTTCAATCGTTGGACCGATTGCCATTTTGACATCAGGGAATAATTGTTTGATTGCGTGACCAAGCAAGTGTGCGCAAGAGTGACGAATAATTTCTAAACCGTCTTCATCTTTTGCTGTAATAATTTCAAGGTTAGCATCTTCATTGATGATGTCACAGGCATCACGACGTTCGCCGTTTACACGGCCAGCGATGGTTGCTTTGGCAAGACCGGCTCCGATATTTTGAGCCACTTCTAACACAGAAACTGGACGATCAAATTCACGTTTAGAACCGTCCGGCAAAGTAATAATAGGCATAATTTTTCCTTATACAGTGGTCGCCCATACGAAAGGCAACATGCAAATAATGATTAAAAACAAACCGCACTTTCATTCACTCCCACTATCGAGCAAACCAAGTGCGGCGGAGAATTTTAGCACTTTCCACCACACTTGTTAATATCTCTCTGAATTCTTTCCAATGAGTAAATAATGATTTTCCTGATAGCTACTTTATCTATTCAAAATTTCCGATAAAATGACCGCACTTTTGATAAACAGCAATTAAAGGAAACTCTATGAACGTATTAGTATTGAAATCAAGCATCCTTGCAGATAACTCTCAAAGTAATAAATTAGCCGATTACACCATTGAAAAATTAAAAGACCACAACATTGTGGTACGTGATTTAGCGGCGCAACAACTTCCCCATTTTGATGCAACGGCGGCAACTGCGGTACGTGGCGAACCTAAAACTGCAGAAGAAAATGCACTTTTAGCCTTATCTGATGAGTTAGTGGCTGAATTAAAAGCCGCTGATATTATTGTAATTGGTGCACCTATGTATAACTTAGGCATCCCAACACAACTTAAATCTTATTTTGATTTTATCGCTCGCCCTCGTGTGACTTTCCAATACACTGCAAATGGCCCTGAAGGTTTACTTCAAGGTAAAAAAGCGATTGTATTAGCAAGTTTTGGTGGCATGTATGATGAAAACAACAATGTGACAAATTACTTAGAAGCCATTTTAGGTTTTGTTGGTATTACCGATGTTCAGTTTGCTTATGCAAAAGGTATTGGATTAGGTGCAGAGGCAATTGAAAAAGCACAACGTTCAGCAAGAAATAAAATTGATGAGATTGTTGCATCTCTCTAATTACTAAAATCCCCAGATAAGCCATTTTGAGATATGCCTCGAAATGGCTTTTTTCTAATCAACTTCCTCTATTTTTAATATCTTTGGTTAAAAATTAAAAAAATATTGTAAAATCACGCCAATTTTTTGATTATTTTCTTGACTTATGCATTATGTACTAGTTTAATAGTGCAAAAGTTCAGAATACAGGATTGATTATGAAAAATACCCCTTTTATTGCGGTGACCTCTCAACCGGTTCCCTATCACGCCGACACCACCGCAATTTTTAATACGCTTTGCAAACAGAACTCAAATTCTCTTCTCCTCGACTCTGCCGAAATTGGTAGTAAAAATAGCTTACAGAGCCTTATTCTAATTAATGCTTCCGTTAAAATTACTTGTTTAGGCAATCAAGTGACTTTTAGAGCACTGAATGCGAACGGTAAACAAGTGTTAAACGAAATTCATCCAGTGTTAAGCCAACTCGGTACCGTAAGTGCGGTCAATTTTGAGAATGAATTTTCTGTGCAATTCGCGCCGCTCGACAATCAATTAGATGAAGACAGCAAATTACAAGCTGCAACCATTTTTGATGGACTTCGTGTAATTTCTAACCATTATCAACATAGCAGCACACCTGTCTTTTTAGGTGGTTTATTTGCTTATGATTTGGTGGCAAATTTTATTCCAATGCAAGGTGTTGAATTAAAAGATGATGGCATTAACTGCCCGGATTACAGTTTTTATCTCGCAGAAAATTTAATCACCATCGATCACCAAAGCCAACAAGCCACATTAAAAAGCTTTTGTTTTAGTCAAGAAGAACAAGTGGAAGTCGCGAAAACGGCACTTTCTATTACTCAAAAATTAAAAAATATTGATGGCGTATTTTCCATTAAAGCAGCAAGTGATGAGGTCAACACCAACTTTGAAGATCCTGAATTCATCGGCATTGTCAAAGCATTAAAACATCATATTAATATTGGTGATGTGTTCCAAATCGTGCCATCCCGCCGTTTTTCATTGGCTTGCCCGAATACCCTTGCGAGCTATGCACAATTAAAACATAACAATCCAAGCCCTTATATGTTCTACATGAATGATGAGGATTTCATTTTATTCGGTGCATCACCAGAAAGTGCGTTGAAATATGCACCGGATAATCGTCAATTAGAAATTTACCCAATTGCAGGTTCTCGCCCGCGTGGTTTTGATGCCCATGGCAATATTGACCCTGAATTGGATGCGCGTTTGGAATTAGAATTACGTCTTGATCATAAAGAGCAAGCCGAACATTTAATGTTAGTGGATTTAGCCCGTAATGATATTGCTCGCGTGTGCCAAAGTGGTACACGTAAAGTCGCCGAATTAATGCAAGTGGATCGCTATTCTCACATCATGCATTTGGTTTCTCGCGTAGTGGGTAAACTTCGTCCTGAACTTGATGCCTTACATGCTTATCAAGCTTGCATGAATATGGGGACATTAACTGGTGCGCCTAAAATCAAAGCGATGCAGTTAATCTATCAATTTGAACAGCAAAAACGTCACAGCTACGGCGGTGCGGTCGGCTATCTCACCTCTGATGGTCATTTTGATACCTGTATCGTGATTCGTTCTGCTTTTGTACAAAATGGCATTGCCCATATTCAAGCGGGTTGTGGTGAAGTGTTGGATTCTGATCCACAAATGGAAGCGGATGAAACTCGCCATAAAGCGGCTGCAGTGCTTAAAGCAATCAAACAAATCAATACCCAAGCAAAATAAGGACGATAAATTATGGCTAATATTCTCTTTTTAGATAATTTTGATTCATTCACTTATAACTTAGTGGATCAATTCCGTGTGCTTGGGCATAACGTAAAAATTTATCGTAATGACACCAATTTAGAGCAAGTGGTACAAGAGGCATTAAATACACCGGATACGATTCTTGCACTCTCTCCAGGACCAGGTACTCCGGCAGAAGCAGGCATCTTGCTCCCACTTATTGAACGTTTAAAAAATGATGTGCCAATTATCGGGATTTGCTTAGGCCATCAAGCGCTTATTCAAGCCTTTGGTGGAGAGGTTGTACATGCAGGCGAAGTATTACATGGTAAAGTATCGCGCATTCAACATGATAACCAAGCCATGTTTAAAGATATTGCCAACCCAATGCCTGTGGCGCGTTATCACTCTTTAATGGGTAAAAACCTGCCTGACGAATTTATTGTCAATGCTGATTACAATGGGATCGTGATGGCAATTCGTCATAAAACCTTGCCAATTTGTGCTTTCCAATTCCACCCAGAAAGCATCCTTACTGTGCAAGGTTCCAAATTATTACAACAATCTGTGGAATGGGTATTAAACAGAGATTAAGGAAGAAAAATGATTACCGTATATGGATTAAAAGAAGTGCTTGCACCTCGTCGTCAAGATATTGCTGAAGTAATTTATAACTGTTTAAACCTTGGTTTAGACATTCCTCGCGGAAAACATGCAATTCGTTTTTTATGTTTAGATAAAGAAGATTTCCTTTATCCTATCGATCGTAACGATGATTATACCGTTATTGAAATTAACCTCATGCAAGGTCGTATGGAAGGTACAAAAAAACGTTTAATCAAAATGCTCTTCAGCGAACTCGAATACAAAATTGGTATTAAATCTCATAACGTTGAAATTACGATTAAAGAACAACCAGCGCACTGCTGGGGCTTCCGTGGTATGACTGGTGATGAAGCGCGCGATTTAGATTACGATATTTACGTATAAGGGACGAGATTATGCAAACGGCTCAATTATTAGAACAACTTTACAGCGGAAAAACACTTAATAAAGAAGAAAGTGCGGTCATTTTTAATGCTATTATGCAAGGCGAACTGAATAACGAACAAATCGCTGCCATGCTGATTGCGTTAAAAGTACGTGGCGCCACTATTGATGAATTAAGTGGTGCGGTATCTGCGTCTTTGCAAAATGCCAAATCATTCCCTCGTCCTGACTACCCTTTTGCCGATATTGTGGGCACTGGCGGTGATGGTCAAAACACAATTAATATTTCTACTGCCAGTGCCATTGTTGCAGCCTCTATGGGTGCCAAAGTAGCCAAACACGGTAACCGTAGCGTATCAAGTAAATCCGGTGCCAGTGATGTATTAACCGCACTCGGTGTAAATGTGAATGCCACGCCAGAACAAGCGCGTCAAGCGCTTGACGATATTGGCGTATGTTTCTTATTTGCTCAACAATATCACAGTGGGTTTAAACATGTGGCCCCTGTTCGTGCGGCATTAAAAACACGTACGCTTTTTAATATTTTAGGTCCATTAATTAACCCTGCTCGCCCAACTTATCATTTGCTTGGCGTGTATGCCCATGAATTAGTGAAAACATATGCTGAAACCGCTGTCGCATTAGGTCATCAACATACTTTTGTGGTTCATGGTGCCGGTCTAGATGAAGTCGCCGTACATGGTGAAACGCAAGTGGCAGAAATTAAAAACGGCAAAATTGACTACTTCACCTTAACACCAGAAGATTTTGGTTTAAAAACACAATCTTTAGAAAGTTTACGTGGTGGCGAACCGCAAGAAAATGCCCAATATCTGACCGCTCTTTTACAAGGTAAAGGCAAAGCTGAACATGCTAATGCGGTAGCGGCGAATGTGGCATTATTGCTGAAATTATTTGGTCATGATGACTTAAAAGAAAATGTTCAAAATGTGTTAGCTCACCTTGCATCAGGCAAAGCGTTTGAGACATTACAACATTTAACAAAATATTAAGATAAAGGCTGATTTGATAAGCCACAATAAGAAGAAAGATTATGATCACGCAAGATTTCACTAAACCAATTGACTCTGCGACGGTGCTGCAAAAAATCGTCTTAGACAAAGCACAATGGGTTAAAGCAAAGGAAGCCGAATTTCCGCTTTCACAATTTAAAGAAAACATTCAAAAATCTGACCGCTCTTTTTATGATGCATTGGCTAAAGGTACGCATCAAAAGCCCGCTTATATTTTGGAATGTAAGAAAGCGTCCCCTTCTAAAGGATTAATTCGTGATGAATTTAATTTAGGCGAAATCGCCAATGTGTATAAACATTATGCGTCAGCTGTTTCTGTGCTAACGGATGAGAAATACTTCCAAGGTAAATTTGACTATTTGCCTCAAGTACGTGACGTTGTCTCACAACCTGTATTGTGCAAAGATTTTATGATCAGCAAATATCAGGTTTATCTTGCGCGCTACTATCAAGCTGATGCTATTTTATTGATGCTTTCGGTAGTAAATGACGAAACCTATCGCGTACTGTCTGATCTGGCGCATTCTCTCGGTATGGGCGTATTGACGGAAACCAGCAACGAAGAAGAGTTTGAGCGCGCCCTTGCTTTAGGTGCAAAAATTATCGGGGTTAACAATCGTAATCTTCACGATCTCACTGTTGATTTAAACCGCGTGGTAGAACTCACACAAAAATATGCCGATCGCATTCCTAGTGATGCACGTATTATCAGCGAATCGGGTATTTATAATCACAGCCAAATTCGTGATTTGCAAAAAGTGGCACATGGCTTTTTAATCGGCAGCAGCCTAATGGGCAGTGCAGATTTAAATAATGCTGTGCGTGAAGTGATTTTTGGCGAAAATAAAGTATGCGGTTTAACTCGCACACAAGATGTCAAAGAGGTTTACGCAAACGGAGCATTATACGGCGGCTTAATTTTCGTCGAACATTCAAAACGCTGTGTGAGCCTACGTCAAGCTCAAGAATTAGTGACAGCATCACCACTTCGTTTTGTGGGCGTATTCCAGAATCAAGAAATTGATTTTATTGTAAAAATCGCTAAACAATTGCAGCTTTATGCCGTTCAGCTACACGGTTCAGAAACCGCTGAATTTATTACCGCACTTCGTCACCAACTGCCCGAGGAAACTCAAATTTGGAAAGCCATTTCAGTCGATACTGAGACACAAAGTGCGGTTGATTTTACTGATGATTTAAATATTGCTCGCTATATTTTCGATAGCCAAACAGTAAACCAACAAGGCGGTACAGGAAAAACCTTTAATTGGTCAGTCATTCCTGAAAACTTGAAACACAAAATTATTTTGGCTGGTGGCATTTCGCCTGACAATATTGAACAAGCCATTAAGCAAGGTTGCCTAGGGGTTGATCTCAATTCTGGTGTAGAAACTGCCGCAGGCGTAAAAGACAGCGAAAAAGTGCGGTCAGTTTTTAAGACGATTTTGTCAAATTAATCTGATTGCTAAGGGGAAGCATTATGCAAAGAACAGCGTTAGTAACCGGCGCAACTGCCGGATTTGGTGCGGCAATTTGTCGCACACTTATTGAAAATGGTTATCGTGTAATTGGCACAGGGCGCCGCGTAGCTCGTTTAGAACAATTACAACAAGAATTAGATGAGAACTTCCATTTTCTTGCCTTTGATATTTCAGATCGCCAAGCAACAGAAGATGCTTTCCATTCCCTTCCCGCTAATTGGCAATCCATTGATTTATTGGTGAATAATGCAGGTTTAGGATTAGGTTTAGAAAGTGCAGATAAAGCGAGTTTAGACGATTGGATGCAAATGATTAATACCAATATTAAAGGACTCGTCACCATCACTCGTCTTGTGTTACCACAAATGGTTGAACGCAATTCAGGTCATATTATTAATTTAGGCTCAATTGCAGGTACTTATCCTTATCCAGGTGGCAATGTATACGGTGGCACTAAAGCGTTTATAAAACAATTTAGTTTAAATCTTCGAGCCGATCTTGCTGGTACACAAATTCGCGTGTCCAATGTTGAACCCGGTCTTTGTGGTGGAACTGAATTTTCTAATATCCGCTTTAAAGGTGATGATGCCCGAGCTAAAAAACTCTATGAAAATGTAGAATATGTCAGCCCACAAGATATTGCTAATATTGTGTTATGGCTCAATCAACAACCAGAACATGTCAATATTAATCGCATTGAAGTGATGCCTACTGCACAAACCTTTGCACCACTTAATGTCGCAAGAATTCAAAAATAACAAGGAAATATTATGTCAGAAACCCTTTTAAATCCTTATTTCGGTGAATTTGGCGGAATGTATGTACCAGAAATTCTCGTACCGGTACTACAACAGCTAGAAAAAGCCTTTGTTGAAGCAAAAGGCGATCCTGAATTCCAACGTGAATTTCAAGATTTACTTAAAAATTATGCGGGCAGACCAACCGCACTTACCCTTTGCCGTAATTTAACCAAAGGCACAAAAGCAAAAATTTATTTGAAACGTGAAGATTTACTTCATGGTGGTGCCCATAAAACCAATCAAGTATTGGGTCAAATTTTATTAGCAAAACGCATGGGGAAAACGCGCATTATCGCCGAAACCGGTGCCGGCCAACATGGCGTGGCAACTGCTCTTGCTTGTGCAATGTTAGATATGCCTTGCCGTGTTTATATGGGCGCGAAAGATGTGGAACGCCAATCACCAAATGTATTCCGTATGCGTTTAATGGGGGCTGAGGTAATCCCTGTACAAAAAGGTTCTTGCTCATTGAAAGATGCATGCTGTGAAGCCATGCGTGATTGGTCAGCTAATTATGAAAATACCCATTATTTATTGGGTACAGCGGCAGGTCCTCATCCATTCCCAACCATTGTACGTGAATTCCAAAAAATGATTGGTGAAGAAACCAAATGTCAAATTTTAGAAAAAGAAGGCCGCTTACCCGATGCAGTTATTGCTGCAGTCGGTGGTGGTTCGAATGCGATTGGTATGTTTACTGATTTTATTGATGAAAAAGGTGTACGCTTAATTGGTGTGGAACCTGCAGGTCATGGTATCGAAAGTGGTGAACATGGTGCACCATTAGGTCATGCAAAAGTCGGCATTTATTTCGGTATGAAATCACCTTTAATGCAAACAGAAGATGGTCAAGTGGAAGAATCCTACTCTATTTCTGCTGGATTGGATTTCCCTTCTGTAGGCCCTCAACATGCTTACTTACAAAGCATTGGTCGTGCTGAATACCCAAGCATTACAGATAATGAAGCGTTAAACGCTTTCCAAGAATTAGCAAAACATGAAGGAATTATTCCTGCATTGGAAAGTTCTCATGCATTAGCACATGCGCTAAAAATGATTCATCAAGAACCGAATAAAGAACAAATTTTAGTGGTGAATCTCTCTGGTCGTGGTGATAAAGATATTTTCACCGTTGATAAAGTTTTAAAAGAAAAAGGAATGCAATAATGAGCCGTTTTGAAACTAAATTTGCAGAACTTGCAGCGAAAAAAGAAGGGGCTTTTGTACCTTTCGTTACATTATGCGATCCAACATTTGCTCGCTCTTTTGAAATTATTTGTACGTTGGTTGAAAATGGCGCAGATGCGTTGGAATTAGGCTTTCCATTTTCTGATCCACTATTAGACGGTCCCGTTATCCAGGCAGCTAATAACCGTGCACTCAATGCTGGCCATAGCACTGAAGACAGCTTTAAATTACTCGCTAAAGTGCGATCAAAATATCCAGAAATTCCGATTAGCTTACTCCTTTGTGCGAATTTAATTTTTGCGAAAGGATTAGATAATTTCTATCAACGCTGTGCAGAAGTCGGCGTAGATGCGGTTTTAGTGGCAGATATTCCACTATTGGCAAAAGGAGACTATATTCAAGCCGCTAAAAAGCATAGTATTCAACCTGTCTTTATTTGCCCACCAAATGCTGACGCCAAAACGGTACAAGGCGTTGCTGAAAACAGCGAAGGCTATACCTATTTAGTTTCTCGTGCAGGTGTAACAAGTGCAGAGAATCAAGCTCATGCCGCAAACTTAGATACACTTGTAGAACAACTCAAAGCCCACAAAGCTCCACCAATTCTACAAGGTTTTGGTATTGCTCAACCTGCTCAAGTGAAAGAAGCCCTTCAACTAGGTGCAGCAGGCGCAATTTCAGGTTCTGCAACGGTAAAAATTATTGAGCAAAATCTAGATAATCAGGCTCAATGCTTATCTGAACTTGCCGAATTTGTTCATAATATGAAAGCAGCAACCAAATAATAAATAATAATAAAGAAAAAAGTGCGGTTAAAATTAACCGCACTTTTGTTTTTCTTTCATTAATCTACAATACGTAAATGAGATGCTGATTTCTGTAGTTTCTTTTCAGCTTTAGGTTTATCTACCGCTTCTGCAAAACTTAATGGCTGTTCTGATGTTGGCTCACGATTTAATTCATCGTAAATTTCTTCTGGCTCAAACATCACGCCATCACCATTTTCACGTGCATAAATAGCTAAAGCCGCCCCCATCGGAATATATAACTCACGAGCAACACCTTTGAAACGTGCATTAAATTGAATAAAATCATTCGTTAATTGCAAATTCCCTGTCGCCCCAGCAGAAAGATTCAAGACGATTTGCCCATCTTTCACATATTCCACAGGCACATTGGTACCATAATAATTAGCATCTACCACTAAATATGGGGTGAAATCATTATCCACTAACCAATCATAATAGGCTCTTAGTAAATAAGGGCGTTTTGGAGAAGGTGTATGAGCCATTATTTATCATCCATTAAATTTTTAGGTGCAGCCTCACCTACAGATTGTAAAAATGAATCACGGCTAAATACTCGATCCATATAGCCTTTGATTGCTTTGCTTCCTGTACCGCTGAATTCAACACCCATATTGCGTAATTTCCATAATAATGGTGCAACATAGCAATCAACCAAGCCAAACTCTTCACTCATAAAATAAGGGGTTTGTTGGAAGATAACTGATATCGCTAACAACTCTTCTTTTAACTGTTTTAACGCTTCTTCACGTTCAACTTCTGTGCCTTTTTCAGCAATCTCTAATGTTGGGTACCAATCTTGTTCGATACGTAACATTAAAAGACGGCTTTTCGCACGAGAAACCGGATAAACTGGCATAAGTGGAGGATGTGGAAAACGCTCATCAAGATATTCCATAATGATGCGTGAGCTGAATAACACTAAATCACGATCCACCAACGTTGGTAATGTACCGTAAGGATTTAATTCCATTAAATCTTCTGATAATGCTTGCAGATCAACTTCTTCGTTTTCGTAAACGACACCTTTTTCAGCTAAAACAATTTTTACCTGATGGCAGTAAATGTCATTTTTATTTGAAAAAAGAGTCATTACTGAACGTTTACTTGATGCATTAGACATTTATTCCTCCGAAGATCCAAACTAACTTATATACTTCTACTAAAAATGGGCGATTATTTTAACATAACCAGTAGTTAAATTGCCAATAATTTCTTATTTTTACTTTAAAATCAAATAATTACAAACGTATAATAAGAAATCAAAGAACGGCAATTTTTAATTAATTTGTTTTTACAGACATAAAAAAAGCAGAGATTGCTCTCTGCTTTCTTGAAACGATAATAAAAAAATTAACGTTTGGAGTATTGTGGACGACGACGTGCTTTGTGTAAACCAACTTTTTTACGTTCAACGCGACGTGCGTCACGAGTAACGAAGCCAGCTGCACGAAGAGCAGGACGTAAAGTCTCATCATATTCCATTAATGCACGAGTGATACCGTGACGGATTGCACCCGCTTGACCAGAAATACCGCCACCTTTAACAGTGATGTATAGGTCTAATTTATCAGTTAATTCCACTAATTCTAACGGTTGACGTACGATCATACGAGCTGTTTCGCGACCGAAATATACGTCTAATTCACGTTGGTTGATAGTGATTTTACCACTGCCCGGTTTGATAAATACACGAGCTGAAGAGCTTTTGCGGCGACCAGTGCCGTAGTTTTGATTCTCTGCCATTTCCTAAACCTCGTGATTAAATGTCTAATACTTGTGGTTGTTGTGCTGCGTGTTGGTGTTCTGCACCTGCATACACTTTTAATTTACGGAACATTGCACGGCCTAATGGACCTTTTGGCAACATACCTTTAACCGCAATTTCAATCACCGCTTCAGGACGGCGAGCGATCATTTCTTTGAAAGTCGCTTGTTTGATACCACCTACATAACCAGTGTGCCAGTAGTAAAGTTTATCTGTTTCTTTACGACCAGTTACTGCCACTTTGTCTGCGTTGATAACGATGATGTAATCACCAGTATCTACGTGTGGAGTGTACTCAGCCTTGTGTTTACCACGAAGACGGCGTGCTAATTCAGTAGCTAAACGACCTAAAGTTTTACCTGTCGCATCTACCACATACCAGTCACGTTTTACTGTTTCCGGTTTTGCTACAAAAGTTTTCATTAATTAATTACCAAAATATAAGTTTGATACCCAGTGTTCCATACTGATTGAAACACAACCATTAATCTTAATCTCCACCCCTTCGAGTGTGATCTCGATAAAATAATGCACGGTGGGAATCCGTGCATTTACAGGGTCGGCACATTATACCTATTTTTAGAAAAAATGCTAACTTTTTGTGCAAATAAATTGATTTTCTTTTAAAATACAACGCACAATAAACAATCATTAATTTCATTCATTATTTTGATGAAATCATTGAAATTGACGCATATTAGTTCTTATCTTATGATAAGTGCATTCTAATAAAAAACGTAAGAAGGCATGCTATGAGCTACGCAAACGAAATTAACACATTAAATCAACATCTTGCTGATACTAACAAAAAAATTAATGTCTCCTTTGAATTCTTTCCGCCTAAAAATGAAAAAATGGAAAGCATGCTTTGGGATTCCATTCATCGCTTAAAAGTATTAAATCCTAAATTTGTTTCCGTCACCTATGGTGCAAACTCTGGCGAACGTGATCGTACACATAGCATCGTGAAAGCCATTAAAGCAGAAACAGGCATAGAAGCCGCACCACATTTAACAGGTATTGATGCAACACCTGAAGAATTAAAAGAAATTGCAAAAGATTATTGGGATAGCGGTATTCGTCGCATTGTGGCATTACGCGGTGATGAGCCAAAAGGCTATGCCAAAAAACCTTTCTATGCGGCTGATTTAGTTGAACTACTCCGCTCCGTAGCTGACTTTGATATCTCAGTTGCAGCATACCCTGAAGTTCATCCTGAAGCAAAATCAGCACAAGCAGATTTAATCAATTTGAAACGTAAAATTGATGCAGGTGCGAATCATGTCATTACTCAATTCTTCTTTGATATTGATAGTTATCTTCGTTTCCGAGACCGCTGTGCATCCATTGGTATTGAGGCTGAAATTGTTCCGGGTATTCTACCTGTAACTAACTTCAAACAACTTCAAAAAATGGCATCATTTACGAATGTAAAAATTCCATCATGGTTGGCTAAAGCATATGAAGGATTAGATGATGATCCTACTACTCGCAATCTTGTCGCGGCGAGTGTGGCAATGGATATGGTAAAAATCCTTTCTCGTGAGGGTGTAAATGACTTCCACTTCTACACGTTAAATCGTAGCGAACTCACGTATGCGATTTGTCATACATTAGGCATTCGCCCTGCAGCGAATCCATAAAAGAAAAAGTGCGGTTAATTTTAACCGCACTTTTTTATTTTCACTATACTCGTCTAACTTGCCAAAAGGCTTTCTTCCAATAAGGGCTGTTCATCGAAGAATAAATCACGCCACCTTTGGTTGAGGCATGTAAAAATTTATCTTCTTTCACATAAATCCCGACATGATATCCATTTGGTCCACGCCCTGTCTTAAAGAAAATTAAATCGCCTGTTTGGATATCTTCTTTACGAACAAGTTTTCCGTAACCCGCTTGATCTTTCGTAGTTCGAGGAAGATTGATATTAAAA
>JAWHBY010000039.1:0-19013 GCA_032568935.1 Parahaemophilus parainfluenzae | reverse complement strand
TTACTTATTTAAATTATTTGTCGGCATCGTCTTGTTTGTTCCCGCTTATGGCGTGGTACTCAGCATGATTTTGCGTAAACTTCAATCTCTCGCAAGCTCTCGTCAGTTTGCTTAACTTAAGGAAATAAAATGACCGAAACGCTTTCTCTTAGAGCCAAAATAGAACAAAGCCCAATGGGGGCTTATCAATGGATGATTGTGGTGATGGCTGCCATTATGAATTTACTTGACGGCTTCGATGTATTAGCCCTTGCCTTCACGGCAACAGCCATTCGTGGCGAATTTGGTCTCACGGGGATTGAGTTAGGTTATTTATTAAGTGCCGGCTTATTTGGTATGACCGCAGGCTCACTTTTCCTTGCACCACTTGCAGATAAAATTGGTCGTCGCCCATTGTTATTAATGGCAGTATCACTCTCTGCTATCGGTATGTTAGGCTCTGCGTTTATTTCACAATATCAGTGGCTCGGTTTCTGGCGCGTTATCACCGGTCTTGGTGTTGGCGGTATTTTAGTGGGTACAAACGTGATCACCAGCGAATACTCCTCTCGTAAATGGCGCAGTTTTGCGATCAGCGTCTATGCAGCAGGATTTGGTATCGGTGCGGTATTAGGTGGCATGTTTGCCGTGATGCTACAAGGTGAGTATGGCTGGCGTTCTGTGTTCCTAGCAGGCGCTATCTTAACCGGTTTACTTTTAGTGGTGTTATTTATTTGGTTACCGGAATCTATTGATTTTCTCACCTCCAAACAACCTAAAAATGCAGAAGTGCGGTTAAATTTAATCGCAAAAAAAATTGGTTTAGCCGGTGATTGGAAACTTCCTACAAAAGTAAAAAAAGTTAAAAGTAAATTACCTATTAGCCAATTATTCAGCGAAAAATACTTACACTCCACTCTGTTAATTTGGACGGCTTTCTTTGCAATCATGTTCAGCTTCTATTTTATTAGCTCATGGACACCTGCGTTATTAAAAGAAGCGGGCATGACAACAGAACAAAGTGTGAGCGTAGGGATGATGATCTCATTAGGGGGCACTTGCGGCGCCCTAATCTATGGCTTACTGGCTACCCGTTGGACGGCACGCGGTGTGTTGATTTTATTCACCGTATTATCTTCCGCTGCAATCATTACCTTTATCTTATCCTCGTCCGTTTTATGGATTGCAATGGTATTCGGTATTTTAGTTGGTGCACTCATGAATGGCTGTATCAGCGGGCTTTATACCTTAAACCCCCTTACTTATGATGCCGATATTCGTAGCACCGGTGTGGGCTGGTCGATTGGTATCGGTCGTATTGGTGCGATTCTCGCCCCTACGATTGCTGGTCAATTATTAGATATGGGCTGGGATAAACAGAGTTTATATGTTGGCGTTGGCTTCGTTATGCTGATCTCAACAGTTGCACTCTTTTTCTTAAAAAGCCGCTCAGAAATTAAAGCATAATCTTAAAAAAATATAGCAAAAGGCGTGATAAACACGCCTTTTTTATTGACTTAATAAAGTGCTTATCCCTAGCCTTCAGATCAGAAAGATTCTCAAGTTATTTTATGTAACATTTTCTTCTAAAAATCCTTTGTTATCCATCTTGAATTTCAACGCATTATGGTGTTAAATCTGCACACATTATAAGGTTATAAAAAATATAAAAATAAGCTGTAGGAATTTATGTGCCAATTACTCGGAATGAACTGCAATACGCCGACGGATATTGTCTTTTCTTTTGAAGGTTTCCGTCGTCGTGCTGGTCTTACTGATTGCCATTCAGATGGCTTCGGTATCGCTTTTTTTGAAGGTCGTGGTGTGCGTATTTTTCGCGATAACCACGCTGCATCTCAATCCCCGATTGCAGATTGTGTAAAACAATACAACATTAAATCGCTCAATGTGATTGCTCACATTCGCAAGGCAACACAAGGCGGTGTCACCATTGAAAATACCCATCCCTTTATTCGTGAAATTTGGGGACAAAATTGGGTGTTTGCTCACAACGGTAATTTAAAAGAATTACCGGATATGTCTGAGAGTTTCTGTCAGCCTATTGGCTCAACTGATTCAGAAACCGCATTTTGTTATATGGCGGAATATTTGAAAAATCGTTTCCGCCGAAAACCGTCTGAAATGGAAATTTTTGAAGCCATTCAAGATATTACCAAAGAGCTTTCACAAAAAGGCACCTTTAATTTCATTCTTTCAAATGGGGAATGGATGATCGCCCACTGCTCAACCAATTTGCATTACTTAACGCGCAAAGCCCCTTTTGGAAAAGCACATCGAATTGACGATGATGGGGTCATCGATTTTAATGATTATGCGAAAGATGGCGACAAAGTCACAATCATTACAACTTTTCCACTCACTAAAGATGAGCCTTGGGTCAAAATGGAACATGGTGGTTTCGTCTTCTTCAAAGAAGGGGATAAAATTGCTGAAGTAGTAGGCGTGGCAAAAGAAATGGAAGATGACGGTACATTAGGCAATCGTGCAGCAGCCTAATAACAAATCACAATAAAAAGTGCGGTCAAAAACATCAGAGATTTTGACCGCACTTTTTTTATCTGCAATTAACGCATTGTGACAAATTCTTCTGAACCTGTTGGGTGAATTGCCACTGTATTATCAAAGTCTGCTTTGGTTGCACCCATTTTGATTGCCACAGCAAAACCTTGAATCATTTCATCCACACCAAAACCAATGCCGTGTAAGCCCACGATTTTTTCTTCTTTGCCAACACACACTAATTTCATTCGGCAAGGCTGGCGATGTTCAGTGACAGCGGTGTACATTGCCGTGAAAGAGGATTTATACACTTTCACATTTTCTTCACCATATTGCTCAATCGCTTGCGGTTCAGTTAAACCGACTGTACCGATTGGCGGATGGCTGAACACAACGGTTGGTACAAGATTGTAATCCAAATGCTCATTCGGTTTGTTATTGAATAAACGCTCGGACAAACGACGACCTGCCGCCACGGCAACTGGTGTTAATTCAATACCATCTTCGATAATATCACCTACCGCATAAATGCCAGGTACGTTTGTATTTTGATATTTATCGACAATAATTTGTCCACGTGAATTGGTTCTCACACCTGTTACTTCAAGATTAATCACATCAGTAGCAGGTTCACGACCAATCGCCCAAATTAAGGTATCCACTATGGTTTCACGGCCATCTTGTAATTTCAAGGTAAGTGAACCATCCGCATTTTTCACTACTTCTTCAGGCAACGCTTTGGTATGTAATTGGATGCCATCTTGTGCTAACACTTCAACTAAGGTTTCAACAATTAATGGATCTTGATTACGCAATGGGGCATGTTGGCGTACAAACAAATGTGTTTCGCTGCCTAGGCTATTAAAAACACCCGCTAATTCAACGGCAATATACCCTGCGCCTACTACTGCGACACGTTTTGGTAACTCATTTAAAGCAAACACACCATTTGAATCAATCCCGTATTCTGCGCCTTTTACGGCTGGAATACTTGGACGACCACCCGTAGCAATTAAGATATGATCTGCAGTCACTAATTCTGTTGAACCATCTGCATAGCTCACTTCAATCGTTTTCGTATCTTTAAAACGTGCAAAACCATTAAGCACATCCACATTATTTTTCGCTAATACATTATTGTAAGAGGTATGAATACGACCTATGTAAGCTTGACGACTTTCGACTAATTTCGCGTAATCAAACTTTTTCACTTCTACATCAAAACCATAAGCTGGTGCATAGTTATTAATGGCTTCTGCAACTTGTGCACCATAAAACATCACTTTTTTCGGTACACAACCTACGTTTACGCAAGTACCACCGAGATGTTTTGCTTCAATAATCGCACATTTTTTGCCGTAGCTTGCCGCACGGTTAATTGAGGCTATCCCGCCGGAACCACCACCGATAGCAATATAATCATAATGTTTAGTCATTGTAATGATCCTTTTTTACTTACTAGAATTTTCTCCTATTTTGCCTAAAACTAAAGAAGAAAGCTATAAATTGATTTAATTGGGATTGTCTATATGAAAAGAAAGATCGCTCATTTTCAGCATAAATATCAACATAAAAAGTAGATTTTCGTTATAATGCCAGCTTGCCTCCAGCAAAAAAACAAGCATAAATCATCTTAAAAACTAATCAGCTTACCAAAGGAAAAACCGATATGGCAATCTGGAAAAAAGCATTCACACTTAAACAGCTCAATGAAATGGGAAAACATTGTGCCGTTGGGCATTTGGGGATTGAGATTTCGGCTTATGGAGAAAACTGGATTGAAGCAAAAATGCCTGTTGATCATCGTACTACTCAGCCTTTTGGCTTATTACATGGTGGTGTGTCTGTTGCTTTGGCTGAAACTATTGGTTCATTAGCGGGATTTCTCTGTATAGAAGAAGGTCAAGCTGCCTTAGGATTAGATATCAACGCCAATCACCTTCGCCCAGTAAAACAAGGCGTTGTGATCGCTAAGGCAATGCCTATCAGTTTAAGTAAAAATATCCATGTCTGGCAAATTGACATTCGTGATGAACAAGATAAACTCTGCTGCGTTTCTCGATTAACGCTTTCTATCAAATATTTATGACTATAACTCAAAAAATTGGCATCATTTTAGCAAACCTTGGTACGCCTGATGCCCCGCAACCCGCTGCGATCTCCCGTTATCTGGCCGATTTTTTAATGGATCCCCGTGTGGTCGATTTACCTCGTTGGAAATGGTATCCCCTTTTAAAAGCCATTATTTTACCTATGCGTTCTAAACGCATTGCACAAAATTATCAATCTATTTGGACAGAACAAGGTTCTCCCCTGCTTGCGATTACAAAGCAACAACAAGCCGGTTTACAAGCTTATTTAAATGAAAAAGGCATCAATGCACAGGTCGAAATTGCTATGACTTACGGCAATCCATCGATGCAAAGTGCGGTCAAAAATTTACTTAAAAATGACGTGGAACGCATAATTGTGTTGCCACTTTACCCGCAATATTCCAGCACAACAACCGGTGCATTGATTGATGCGTTCAATCGTGCCATTGCACAAGAACGTAATATTGTGCCTTTTGAGTTTATTCATTCCTATCATCTTAATGAAAACTACATTAATGCCTTAGTGGATTCGATTAAAGTGCGGTTAAAACCGGATGAGTTTTTGCTTTTTTCTTATCATGGCATTCCATTGCGTTATGAGAATATGGGCGATTATTATCGCCAGCACTGTAAACAAACCACGATTGCAATTGTGGATAAACTTGGCTTAACAGAAAACCAATGGAATATGACATTCCAATCACGCTTTGGGCGTGAAGAATGGTTACAACCTTATACCGATCACTTTTTAGAAGAAGCGGCTTCTCAAGGCATTCAGAAAATAGCTGTGATCTGCCCAGGCTTTTCAGTGGATTGCTTAGAAACCTTAGAAGAAATAGAGGTTGAAAATAAAGAGAAATTCTTGGCTCATGGCGGCGTTTCTTATCACTACATCCCTGCATTAAATGCAGAAAAAGCCCATATTGAAATGATGGGAGAATTGATTTTGGATAAGTTGCAGTAGTAAATCTACCCCTAGCCCCCTCTTTACGAAAGAGGGGGATTTTATTGGCAAATAAATGCTCTATGTTCTATGCTCTTAGTCCTCTCAAATACTCCCATAAAATATTAAAAGTAACTCATAAAAAAGCCCCTCTTTTGTAAAGAGGGGTTGGGGAGATTTAAAAAGATAAACAAAAAGGCGAACTTTCGATTCGCCTTTTAAGATTTCTTTCTAATCAAAGATTAGAAGTATACACGCATACCTACGCCGATAGCTCTGTCTTTAACTTTACCAGTATAAGTATCGTTTTTGTAAGATTTAGTTGTTACGTATTTACCTTCTAAGAACACTACAACTTGTTTATGAAGTTTGTAGTCTGCACCAAGTAAGAAACCGTGAGTTTTATCTTTATTAACGTCACCTTTCACACGTTCGTATAGGTAGTTACCATACACTTTAGACGCTGGCACAACTTGATATGCGAAACCAGGAGACACATAGAATTTGTTTGTTTTTGCATCATTCAATTTTTCATGAGCATAACCAAAGTCACCAGTTACTGTGAAATCAGCAAATTTATAACCTAATGATGCTAAAACACCATCTAAACGGTGAGCATATGATGCATCAGTTTCAAAGTTTGTGTGACCATAAGCTAAACGCGCGTCTAAATCACCCACTGTGTATAACGCACCTACAGCATAAGCATTTTTGATACCTGGATCAAGCGGTTTGCCTTTTTCATTATTTTTTTGACCAAAGTTATAGTTTGCACTTAATTGTAAACCTTCAATACCTTTATAGTCATAACGAATTACGCCTGTACCCGCAGTTGGAATATATTCTTCTTTTGGAATTAAACCATATTCATAATCAACTGCTTGGCTTAAATCATCTGCAATAGTTAATTGACGACCAAATGTGATATCGCCAGTCGCTTTGCTACCTAAACCTACATAGGCACGTTTAGCGTAAAGTCTACCAAATTTATCACGAGAATCAGTATCATCAAAACGGAATTCTAAACGACCTAATGCATAGAAATCGTTATCTAAGTTATGTTTTACAGTGATGCCGAAACGTGAACCTGCATTACGTAAAGCAGAGTTAGCTTTTTTAGTTGATTTACCAGCGCGGTCGTACTCTTTTTTATCCGCTTTTTCCATAATTAAACGAAGAGAACCGTTTAACTCAACTTTAGTACCTTCGTTATCATAAACTACTGCTGCGTTTGCTGCTGAAGCGGCAAATGCAGAAACAATTAATGCTGCTAGTGTCTTTTTCATAATTGTTATTCCTTTTGGTTGTTACCGATGATTTTTGATTGAAGCAATTTTTTATAAAAAGTTCAATCTCCGAAATAGACGTCGCAAATATTACAAAATAAACCTATAGTGTCAATGGAGGATCCCGACCAATGTTCTAAAATCCGATCGAGATCACATTTTTTGAACAAAAAAGGATATTTTTTGAGCAAACTAAGCGCATTCCACCGAAAATGAAATCACCTCTTTAATGCTTTTAGCGCCTAATGCAATCATAATTAAACGATCAACACCTAAAGCAACGCCTGACGTATTCGGAATACCCGCTTGTAATGCAGCAAGAAAACGATGATCAATTTCACGTTGTGGCAAACCAGCTCTTGCACGTAGGCGATTATCTTGCTCAAAACGATGTTGTTGTTCACGAGCATCTGTAAGCTCATGAAAACCGTTGGCTAGCTCTAATCCTTTATAATAGAACTCAAAGCGTTCTGCTACTCGGCTATCTTCAGGACTAAGTTGCGCAAGTGCCGCTTGGGAAGAAGGGAAATGATAAACGGCAACCGGCGTCTCTTGACCAATTTTAGGTTCTACCACTTCACTGAATAGAAATTGTAATAAAGTATCACGATCCTCATCTTCATCTGCCATAAAGTTGTATTTACGTGCAACTTCCACCAATTCTTGACGAGTCGCTGATAATGGATCTAATCCTACATATTCTTGGAAGACAAATTGATAACTTAACGTTTCTGCGGGTTTACAATCGAGAATCTGTTGTAGTAAATCATCCACTTCATTCATCAGACGGTACATATCAAAGTGCGGTCGATACCATTCGAGCATAGTAAATTCCGGATTATGGCGATTGCCCGCTTCTTCATTACGGAATACTTTACCAATTTGAAAGATCGGTCCACTGCCTGCCGCCAGTAAACGCTTCATGTGATATTCCGGACTTGTGGAAAGCCAGAGCGTTTTCGACAGTTCATCAAAAGGTGCAACAAATTCTGTATTAAAGGTGGAAAGATGAAGATCCGTCACGCCAAATTCACTTAAAACGGGCGTTTCCACTTCTAATAATCCACGTTCAGTAAAGAACTGGCGAATATCAGCAATAATTTTGGCTCTCGCCAATAAGTTTTTAATTGATGCGGAAGGTTGCCATTCTATTTTTTTATCGCTAAGTGCGGTCATTTTTTTCTCCGTTTTCACCTTTAAAATGAATTAGACTATTGTAAACAAGAGTAATTTTTAACTCAATAATCCGACTAAATCATTCTTAAACGAAAACGGTTATCATCTAAAAATATATAAAAAAGTAACTTTTTTGAGTTAGATCACACTTTTGATATTTTATCCGTTTATTCGGGAAAAAAGGTTACTAATTTGTGAACAAAAGTGGCAGAATGACAACATATCCCCTATTTATTTAGGGCATTTTATTTTTTTACTTTCTATTGATTGGAGGATATCGTGCAAACGGTTAATGTCGATATTGCTATTGTTGGCGCTGGTGGTGGCGGTTTACGTGCCGCAATTGCAGCAGCAGAAGCAAACCCTAACTTAAAGATCGCATTAGTTTCTAAGGTTTATCCTATGCGTAGCCATACGGTTGCAGCAGAAGGTGGTGCGGCCGCAGTAATTAAAGAGGAAGATTCCTACGATAAACACTTCCACGATACCGTTGCCGGTGGTGACTGGTTATGTGAACAAGATGTGGTGGAATACTTCGTTGAACATTCTCCAGTGGAAATGACTCAACTTGAACGTTGGGGCTGCCCTTGGAGCCGTAAAGCAGATGGCGATGTAAACGTGCGTCGTTTCGGTGGGATGAAAATCGAACGTACTTGGTT
Source organism: Parahaemophilus parainfluenzae (assembly GCA_032568935.1). Classification (GTDB taxonomy): domain Bacteria; phylum Pseudomonadota; class Gammaproteobacteria; order Enterobacterales; family Pasteurellaceae; genus Haemophilus_D; species Haemophilus_D parainfluenzae_AE. Next base: position 10,357 of record JAWHBY010000039.1, on the reverse strand, counting down.
CGCAGCAGATAAAACCGGTTTCCACTTATTACATACTCTTTTCCAAACATCCATTCAATATCCACAAATTCAACGCTTTGACGAGCACTTCGTTTTAGACATCTTAGTTGATGATGGTCATGCTCGTGGTATGGTTGCGATGAATATGATGGAAGGTACACTTGTTCAAATCAACGCAAATGCGGTTGTGATTGCAACTGGCGGTGGCTGTCGTGCATTTAAATTCAACACCAACGGCGGTATCGTAACAGGTGATGGTTTATCAATGGCATATCGTCACGGTGTTCCACTTCGTGATATGGAATTCGTCCAATACCATCCAACTGGTTTACCAAATACCGGTATCTTAATGACTGAAGGTTGTCGTGGTGAAGGTGGTATCTTAGTGAATAAAAACGGCTACCGTTATTTACAAGACTATGGTCTAGGCCCTGAAACCCCAATCGGTAAACCTGAAAACAAATATATGGAACTTGGTCCACGTGATAAAGTTTCACAAGCATTCTGGCAAGAATGGAAAAAAGGCAACACCTTAAAAACAGCAAAAGGTGTCGATGTGGTTCACCTTGACTTACGTCACTTAGGTGAAAAATATTTACATGAGCGTCTTCCATTCATTTGTGAATTAGCCAGTGCTTATGAAGGTGTAAACCCAGTTAATGAACCAATCCCAGTTCGCCCGGTTGTTCACTACACCATGGGTGGTATTGAAGTGGATTACAACAGCGAAACTCGCATTAAAGGTTTATTTGCTGTGGGTGAATGTGCATCTTCTGGTTTACATGGTGCAAACCGTTTAGGTTCTAACTCGCTTGCAGAATTAGTAGTTTTAGGCCGTGTTGCAGGTGAATATGCCGCACAACGTGCAGCAGAAGCTCAATCTACAAATCGTGCTGCAGTTGATGCACAAGCGCAAGATGTTGTCGCTCGCCTTAAAGCGCTTTATGACCAAGAAGGTAATGAATCTTGGTCTGAAATTCGTGATGAAATGGGTACCGTAATGGAAGAAGGTTGTGGTATCTACCGTGACCAAGAAAGCATGCAAAAAGCAGTAGATAAAATTGCTGAGCTTAAAGAACGTTATAAACGTATTCGTGTTGCAGACCGTTCAAGCGTATTCAATACCGATGTGCTTTACACTGTAGAATTAGGTTACATCCTTGATGTGGCACAATCTATTGCCAACTCTGCAATTGAACGTAAAGAGTCTCGTGGTGCACACCAACGCTTAGACTATACTGAACGTGATGATGTGAATTATTTAAAACACACCCTTGCTTACTACAATGGCGATGATGCACCGCGTATTGAATACAGCCCGGTGAAAATCACTAAATCTCAACCAGCAAAACGTGTTTATGGTGCTGAAGCAGAAGCGGCAGAAGCGGCTGCGAAAGCTAAGGAGCAAGCAAATGGCTAATTCACCAGTAATGACTGTAGAAGTATTACGCTACAACCCAGAAAATGATCAAGAGCCACATTTAAGCTCTTATCAAGTACCTTATGATAACCAAACCTCTCTTTTAGATGCGTTAGGTTACATTAAAGATAAACTTGAACCTTCTCTTTCTTATCGCTGGTCTTGCCGTATGGCGATCTGCGGTTCTTGTGGGATGATGGTGAATAACAAACCTAAATTGGCTTGTAAGACATTCTTACGTGATTACAGCGGCCATATGCGTATTGAACCATTAGCAAACTTCCCTATTGAACGCGACTTAGTGGTTGATTTAAGCCACTTTATAGAAAGTTTAGAGGCAATTAAACCTTATATTATTGGTAACGAAGCACCAGCATTAGATGGTAAACCACATCCATCAAAAGAATTGCAAGTAAGCCGTACTAAACAAACGCCGGCACAACTTGAAAAATATCGTCAATTCTCAATGTGTATCAACTGTGGTTTATGCTATGCGGCTTGTCCACAATTTGGTTTAAACCCTGAATTCTTAGGCCCTGCAGCGATTACAATGGCACACCGTTACAACCTTGATAACCGTGATCATGGTAAGGCACAACGTATGCCATTATTAAATGGTAAAAACGGTGTTTGGAGCTGTACTTTCGTTGGTTATTGTTCTGAAGTGTGTCCAAAACACGTGGATCCAGCTTCTGCGATCAACCAAGGCAAAGTGGAAAGTGCCAAAGATTATGTTATCTCAATGCTAAAACCAAAAGGCTAAGGGGAAGAATATGTCAGTAACAATAAGTAAACGCAAAAAATATGTTCGCCCAATGACGGCTACTTGGTGGCAAAAATTGGATTTCTACAAAGCATATATGGTACGTGAAGCAACCTCTATCTTTGCTGTATGGTTCTGTATCGTATTGCTTTACGGTGTACTTTGCCTTGCAAGCAATCCTGTACCAGGCTTAGGTATTGTTGATTTCATTGGCTTCTTAAGAAATCCAATTGTGGTGTTCTTAAATATCATCACATTAATTGCGACCTTATATCACACAGCAACTTATTTCGTGATGACACCAAAAGTGATGAACATCATTGTTAAAAATGAACGCTTACCACATCACTTGTTAAGAAATGCACTTTGGGCAGTGACGGCAGTGATTAGTGTTATCGCATTAATTTTAGTTTATATGTAGGGAGAGAAAAAATGGTCGATCAAAATCCAAAACGCTCTGGTGAACCGCCAGTATGGTTGATGTTTGGTGCTGGCGGGACTGTCAGTGCGATTTTCTTCCCTGTTGTGATCTTAATCCTTGGTTTATTGTTACCATTCGGATTAATTGATCCACATAACTTAATTACATTCGCTTATTCTTGGATCGGAAAACTAGTTATCTTAGTTTTAACAATTTTCCCTATGTGGTGTGGTTTACACCGTATCCATCACGCGATGCACGATCTTAAAATCCACGTACCAGCAGGCGGATTTATCTTTTACGGCTTAGCCATGATTTACACAATCTGGGTGTTATTTGCTGTATTAGGTTTGTAATTTAAAAACACTAAAGTGAAGAAATAAAAGTGCGGTCAAAAATGACCGCACTTTTTTCTTGAATTTTTAATTCATCTCTATAAGATCTACGAATATTTATTCTAAAAATAACTTAATATGAAAGAAAAATCTCAATTAACCAATTTACAAACAGAAATACAAACTCGTTACGATAGTTTAAGTAAAAGACTTAAACAAGTTGCAAAATATATCTTAGATAATAGCGACAGTATTGTTTTTGATACCGTTGCCGTTATTGCAGAAAAAGCTGATGTTCCCCCTTCAACGCTTATTCGTTTTGCTTCTGAATTCGGTTTTTCCGGTTTTAACGAAATGAAACAAATCTTCCGTGAAAATCTTATGGAAAAAACCACTAATTACACGGAAAGACTTCAACTTTCACATAAAATTGCTAAATCAGAAGGAGAAGAATCACCAGAAGATATTTTGACTATTTTCTCACAAGCCAATAGCCAAGCGTTACATCAGTTAGCCGAACAAACCACAAATGAACAAATTAATGAAGCAGCCAAAATTCTCAAAGAGGCCAATAATATTTTTATCATTGGATTAAAGCGTTCTTTTAGTGCTGCCTGCTATTTAAACTATGCCTTACAACACTTAGATTGTCGTTCTTTTTTAATTAATGGATTAGGTGGAATGTTTGATGAACAGCTTAATCAAGTCACAGAAGGAGACATTGTTGTCGCAATTAGTTTCTCACCTTATGCAGCTGAAACGGTTAATATTAGTAAGGTTTGTGCTAAAAAAGGGGTTAAACAAATTTCTATTACAGATAGCCAAATTAGCCCATTACTCGCATTCAGTGATATTGCATTTGTTATCAAAGAAGCACAAGTTCTCGGCTTCCGTTCTCAGTGTTCAACAATGACCTTAGTGCAAACACTTGCAATTGTATTAGGTTTAGAAAAAGAAAAAGATAAAAACACCAAATAATAAAAATGCCCCAAGATGGGGCATTTTACATTTACAATTATTGACGAGATTTCCAAAGCTTAATGAGTCTTCTGTATCTTTCGCTCACTTCAGCAATAAGCTCATCATCTGTTAATTTTCCACTTAACCACTCTCCTGATGGTTGCCCGAAAATTGTTCGTCCTACAGCAAAACCTTTGACTAAAGGTGCATTGGTTGATGCATCAAATACTGCTTTAAATTTATCTTCCGGTGCATCCAAACCTAAAATCAAGATTCCACGGCAATATGGATCATTTGCTTGAATGACTTCGCTAATATGCGCCCAAGCTTTTGCTGAAACACCTGGTAATTTCCACCAATCTGGTTTAATGCCTAAATGATAGAAATGAGTAATAATTTCAGCATAGTATTCTTCATTTTGCTCCATATCTGAAGGTAAAATCACTTCTAATAGCAATTCATGTCCTGTTCGACAGCAAGCTTGATACACTTGTTTTAATGTTGCATCTTGCTCTGTTTTCATTTCAATACTGTCTTTCGGATGGTAAAAGACCAAACATTTCACCACATGTTCTTGTGGCCAGCTTGCTAATTGACTACCTAAATCACCATATTCCAAACGTAATGGGCGAGAAGCAGGAAGTTCAATTGGACGGCCAATCCACCAATGTTTACCCGTAATTTCATTTAATGCAGCTTGCCCAAAAGTAGTATCAGCAAGAATTCCTGCTTGTCCATCATAAATCCCCTCTTCTTGTGCTGTTCTTTCTGCAGCTTGTAAGAGAAGTTGTTTCAATTTAGGAATTCGTTTGACATCTGCACCACATTTCTCAGCGAGATCAACTAACTGTTTGCGATGATCAAAAGCAAAGATACATAAATTATCCCATTTTGCTTTTCGGGTTGTCACTCGATGTAAATGATTTAATTGTGGATCTAAATCTGGACGAGGTACTGATTCTGCTCGAGCTAAGTAATTATCTAACTCGGCTTTTGTAGGCATTGCCGGAGCACAACCGTGACGAGACACCACTAATGCACCACAGGCATTTGCATAACGACAAGATTGTTCCCAACCTTCATTATTAATGTAACCTCGAATGAGTCCTGACATGAATGCATCACCTGCTCCAAGTACGTTCAGTACTTCCACTCTCACACCATAAACATTTAACCCGCCATCCAAATCATCAGGGATATCCCCTTCAAATACTGAACAACCTAATGCGCCACGTTTACAAACCAAAACAGCATGGCTGAACTTACGCACATTTTTAAGTGCGGTTAATGTATCAGTTGAACCTCCAGCAATATGAAATTCTTCTTCGGTACCCACGAGTACATCAAAATGATGTAATACTTCTTGTAACGATTTTGTCACAGCTTCTGAATCAATAAAGCGAGTTTCACCATCACCAAGAGAAGTTAGCCCCCATAATACCGGGCGATAATCAATATCTAACAAGCGTTTCGTATTATTTCTACCGGCATATTCTAATGCGGTTAACACGGCTTCTCTGGTCTTCGGGTGGGATAAATGAGTCCCTGTTATAGCTAATGCTTTAGCAGAGGCAATATAGCTTTCATCAAAGTCTTCTTTTGTAATAGCCATATCGGCACAATTTTCACGATAGAAAATTAATGGGAATGTGTCCTGATCTTTAATACCTAAAATGACAAGTCCGGTTAGACGTTCTTTATCCGTAATGAGATGACTGGTATCTACGCCAACACGCTGTAATTCTTCACGCAAGAAACGGCCCATATGCTCATCCCCAACACGTGCTAGCATTGAGGATTTCACACCTTGCGCAGCGGTTCCATAGGCAACATTACCAGAAGATCCACCTAGATATTTGGAAAAAGAAGATGCATCTTCTAATCTCGCACCAATTTGTTGCGCATAAAGATCAACAGCTACGCGACCGAGACAAATGAGGTCTAGTGTTTTTTCTACCGTTTTCATAATGCCATTCCTTCTAATTAATAAAGTTGCTTCGCTAACACAAATTGAAACATATATTTCAAAAAAAGCAATAACGAAATTTCATTTTTTAGACATTAATCACAAAATCAATATCTAAAAACTGTTCTACTACATCTAAAACAATCCTGTTTACTACACTGTCTAATCTTCATTTATAAAATCGAATTCTCGTGCTAAAAAAAGTTTGATCTATGTCTCAAAAATGAAATTTTTATTTCAAAAATATTTAAAATTAGAAGAATGCTTATATACTAGCACTAATGCAAGTTACCCTAAAAGGAGATTACAATGAAAACTGTAAGACTAACTGTGGCACAAGCGCTAATAAAATTCCTTGATAATCAATATATTGAGTTTGACGGTAAAGTCACTAAATTTGTTGAAGGTATATTTGGTATTTTTGGACATGGCAATGTATTAGGTATTGGTCAAGCATTAGAACAAGACAGCGGTAATCTCATCGTTCGTCAAGGGCGTAATGAACAAGGTATGGCTCATGTGGCCATTGGTTTTGCAAAGCAAAATCTACGCAAAAAAATTTATGCTTGCACCTCTTCTGTTGGGCCTGGTGCGGCCAATATGATTACAGCAGCCGCAACCGCAACCGCCAATCGTATCCCACTTCTTCTTTTACCGGGTGATGTGTTTGCAACCCGCCAACCTGATCCTGTTTTACAACAAATTGAGCAATTTCACGACTTAAGCATTAGCACAAATGATACATTTAAAGCAGTAAGCAAATATTGGGACCGTGTTAGCCGTCCTGAGCAATTGATGACTGCCTGTATTAATGCCATGCGAGTATTAACTGACCCAGCAGATACCGGTGCAGTAACTCTTGCGTTACCTCAAGATGTTCAAGCTGAAGCCTATGATTTCCCTGAATATTTTCTACAAAAACGGGTTCACAGAATTGAAAGAACACTACCAACTGAGCCGATGTTGAAATCTGCTATTGAGCTTATTATGAGCTCGAAAAAACCATTAATTATTTGTGGTGGTGGTGTGCGTTATTCAGAAGCCGCAGAACAACTCAAGCACTTTGCAGAAACATTCCATATTCCTTTTGCAGAGACTCAAGCGGGTAAAAGTGCGGTTGTTTCTGAACATAGTTTTAACGTTGGCGGTTTAGGCGAAACAGGTTGTTTAGCCGCTAATCTCTTGGCAAAAGAGGCGGACCTCATTATCGGTATTGGTACTCGCTATACAGATTTCACTACTTCCTCTAAATGGATCTTCCAAAATCCAGAGGTGAAATTCCTAAATATTAACATTGCCCGTTTTGATGCTTATAAATTAGATGGTGTCCAAGTGGTGGCTGATGCTAAAGAAACCCTAGAAAAACTGACCGCACTTCTATCGCCAACAGGTTATCGCTATCGTGCACAGTGGGGCAATTCAATTAGTGAAGCTAAAGCGCAATTTAAACAGGAATTACAACGTATTTATCACGCGACTTACACTGAAAAAGATTTCATCCCAGAAGTGAATGATGCTTTAGATCGAGAAAAAGTTTATGAGGAATTTATTAAGCTTACTCAATCTTGCTTAACACAAAGCCGTGTTCTAGGCATTATCAATGAGACCTTAGGTGAAAACGATATCATTGTTGGAGCTGCTGGTAGCTTACCTGGCGACTTACAAAGAGCGTGGCAATCTAAAGGTGAAAATACCTACCATTTAGAATATGGCTATTCTTGTATGGGTTATGAAGTCAATGCGGCTTTAGGAGCAAAATTAGCTCAATCAGAAAAAGAGGTTTATGCCTTATTAGGTGATGGTTCTTATATGATGCTTCATTCTGAACTTGTCACATCCGTACAAGAAAATAAAAAAATTAACGTCGTGTTATTCGACAATATGACTAACGGATGTATTAACAACTTACAAATCGGCAATGGTATGGATAGCTTTGCGACAGAATTCCGTTTCAGAAATCCACAAACTAACAAATTAGATGGTGGATTTGTACCTGTCGATTTTGCCATGAACGCTGCTTCTTACGGATGTAAGACCTACAAAGTCACAACAGAAGAAGAATTGTACGCAGCCTTAGCCGATGCTAAAAAACAAAATGTTTCCACCTTAATTGATATTAAAGTACTACCAAAAACCATGATACATGGTTACGGCAGTTGGTGGCACGTCGGCGTAGCAGAGGTTTCTGAAAAAGAGACTATCCGTAAGGCTCATGAAAATAGTGTGAAACACATTAACGAAGCGAGACGCTATTAGTCAAGGATTTGATTTATCCCCAATTTAACTACTCTTTCGAGAAGAAAAAACTATGAAAGCTGAAAACGTGAAATTAGGTATCGCGCCAATTGGTTGGACTAACGATGACATGCCTGATCTTGGCAAAGAAAATACCTTTGAACAATGTGTTAGTGAAATGGCGCTGGCCGGTTTTACTGGATGTGAAGTCGGAAATAAATATCCGCGCGATGTGGAAGTGCTAAAACACAAACTGAGTGTTCGTGGAATTCAAATTTGTAATGCTTGGTTTAGTACCTTTTTTGTAGATGGCAAAAAAGAAGAAACGATCAAAGAATTCATTAAACATCGAGACTTCCTTCATGCAATGGGAGCCAAGGTTATTGGCTGTTCTGAACAAAGCCGTAGTATCCAAGGTACAACAAAAGCTGTTTTTAAAGAAAAAACTGTTTTTACTGAAGAAGAATGGCAGCTCCTTGCTGAGGGCTATAATGAACTAGCCAAATTAGCCGCCGAAAAAGGCATGAAAGTATGCCTGCATCATCACATGGGCACTGGTATTCAAACTCCAGCTGAAATTGATAAATATATGGCTGTCGTTAACGATGACGTGTATTTGCTATTTGATTCTGGTCATATCTATTATTCTGAAGGCTCACAAAAAGCGATGCTAGACGTATTAGAGAAATACATAGACCGAATTTGCCATGTACATTTAAAAGATGTGCGTGATGAAGTCGTTGCTGAAGTAAAAGCAAATGATCTTAGCTTTTTGGAAGGTGTTCGTAAAGGCACATTCACCGTACCAGGTGATGGCGTAATCGATTTCAGACCAATTTTTGATATTCTTGAAAAACACAATTATAAAGGCTGGATTTTAGTTGAGGCAGAACAAGACCCAGCCATCGCTAACCCATTTGAATACGCCGTCAAAGGCCGTAAATACATTAAAGAAACAGCGGGGATCTAATTATGATTAAAGTAGGTATTATCGGCGCCGGTCGTATTGGTCGCGTACATTCTGAAAGTATTACAAAATATGTGAAGGGCGCTGAAATTAAAGCAATTTCTGACGTCAGAGTGACAGATGAACTTAAACAATGGGCGAAAGGCATGGGCATTGCTCATGTTTATGAGGATTACAAACAAATTCTACAAGATCCGGAAATTGATGCTGTATTAGTCTGTTCTTCCACCAATACCCATGCGCCAATTTCTATTGAAGCTGCTCGAGCAGGCAAGCACATTTTCTGCGAAAAACCAGTTGATGCAGATGTCAATCGTATCAAAGAAGTCTTAGCAGAAGTAGAAAAAGCTGGCGTGAAATTCCAAGTTGGCTTTAATCGCCGCTTTGACCATAACTTCAAAGCGATTAAAACTCGCGTAGAAAATCGTGATATTGGTGAACCGCACTTAATTCGAGTGACCTCGCGTGACCCAGATGCACCATCAATTGAATATGTAAAAGTATCTGGTGGAATGTTCTTCGATATGACCATTCACGACTTCGACATGATTCGTTATTTATCTGGCAGTGAGGTTGTAGAAGTGTACGCAGCTGGTGGTGTGTTGGTCAATCCAGAAATCGGTAAAGCTGGCGACATCGACACCGCTGTTATCACCTTAAAACTTGCTAACGGTGCTATTGGTGTGATCGATAATAGCCGAAAAGCAGTTTACGGTTACGATCAACGAGCTGAAGTATTCGGCTCAAAAGGGGCGGTGCAAACTCGCAATGATACCGATTCTACTGCTGTTTATTCCTGTGAAGCCGGTGTAATTTCCGAGAAACCTAAATACTTCTTCTTAGAACGTTATATGCAATCTTTTGCTGACGAAATGGCTTGTTTCGTTGATTCCGTAGTGAACGACAAACCGACTTTAGTGAATGGTAATGATGGATTACAACCGGTAATTATCGCTCTTGCAGCTAAACGTTCATTAGATGAAGGACGCCCAGTCAAATTAGCAGAAATTGCTTAGAACTAAACATATAAATATAGAAAAAGGCCTAAAGAAATTTAGGTCTTTTTTATATCCTAAAACAACAAAAAATGGTGAGAAATATTCCCTTATTTATCATAACAATTTAGTTTCTAATAAGTCCAACTAGCATTTCAGATAATTACTACGTCATTTCAAAAACGCCCTCTTTTTTGACCGCACTTTTCTTAATAAAAACGCATACATGTATTCTTTTTATGCTTTAAACCTTAATGCAAATAAAAAGGCTACCATAGGTAGCCTTTTCTGAAAT
>JAWHBY010000038.1:0-19193 GCA_032568935.1 Parahaemophilus parainfluenzae | reverse complement strand
TCATCTTCATCATAGTGTTTTTTCGCTTCGCGATAGAATGCTTCAAGATCTTGAAGTTCCATTTCGCTTGCGTGTTCATTTTCCATTTTTTCAAGATAAGCAATGAGCATACCAAATTGGGTACCCCAGTCGCCTACGTGGTTCGCACGAATAACGTTGTGGCCTAAAAATTCTAGGGTTCTAACAACGGCATCACCGATGATGGTCGAACGTAAGTGACCTACGTGCATTTCTTTCGCAACATTTGGTGAAGAATAATCAATCACAATGGTTTGTTTTTCATTTACACTTACACCAAGATTTTGATCTTTTAATGCGGCAGAAACATTATTCGCTAACCAAGTTGGATTTAAGAAAATATTGATAAAGCCTGGGCCGGCAATTTCAGTTTTTTCGGCAACATCAGAAAGATTAGAATGCTCAAGTACTTTTTGTGCAAATTCACGTGGATTTAAACCTAGTTTTTTAGCAGCAGCCATGATGCCGTTTGCTTGGTAGTCGCCAAATTGCGGTTTACCGGATTGACGAATAAGCGCATCACATTGCTCATCAGCGCCTGCTGCAATCATCGCTTGTTTAATTTTATCGGATAAAATAGATTGAATATTCACGGTTTGTCCTAATCTTGAAATTGAATAATGAAAATAATCAGCTATGATACCGTTGTTTATAGATTTCTCAAAGTAAGAGCTGGAGAAAATGTCAAATTTAATAGAAAAATCGACCGCACTTTATCAAGAATTGCCTTTGTTTCAGGAAAAAATTCAACAATTAGCTGCTGTAATGAAAATTAATTTAGCCGATTATCAAATTGATCATTTAGCTTTAAGAGCAAATACTGAAGAAAAAGCAAAAAATTGGCTGACAGAGTTATTAAAGTGCGGTAGAATTTTAAGCGATAATATCGTCAATGGGCGTCCTATCTATTTGATTGAATTAGATGAGCCAGTTGATTTCATTGGTCAGCCTGTCGATGTTATTGAATTACCATTTCCTAAAAATAAACAATATCCCCAAGAAACTTGGGAACATATTGAAATTGTAATGCCGTTTTTATCTCATGAATTTGTTGAGGATTGGGTTAATCGGATTTGCAATACATTTTTATGGAAGGAACTAACTCAATTAACCATGAAGGTGAGCGAACCTAAAGTGGAAGGGGAGCAATTGCCCAATCCATCCATTGCAGTGAGTTTTGTTGATAAAACAGAAAATCACGTTTGCATAAAGGTTCATCCTTATACAATAAAGAAAATACTCGAGGTTTAGTGTAATGAAAAAAATTACCTTAGCATTAACTGTCTTATTAAGTTTAGGTTTATCAGCTTGTTCATCTCAATCACAAAAAGATGAAAGCGCTTATAAAGGTCAAGTTATCTTCACCGAATTACAAGGTGATGATGTAAAATTAACCGTTCGTAAAAACGACTGCTCATACAAACAAGAAGGTGAAACAGAAGTTATCGTTCACAAATACGATTCAACTTTAGTAACTGGTGCTTGTGTGAAAGTATCTGACAACGGTCAAGGCGTGAAAAACGTTTCTACTTGGTCTCCAAGAAACCCAATCTAATTCATTTTTAGAAGGTTAGTTTTATGAAAAAAGTAACAGTAGCATTAGCACTTATGATGTCTATCGGCTTAACCGGTTGTGCAAACACTGATATTTTTAGCGGTGATGTGTATGAAGCTGGACAAGCAAAAGAAGCACGTTCAATTAGCTATGGTACTATTGTTTCTGTTCGTCCTGTTAAAATCCAAGCGGATAATCCAGGTGTAATCGGTACAGTTGGTGGTGGTGCTTTAGGTGGTATCGCTGGTAGTACAATTGGCGGTGGCACTGGACAAGCAATTGCAACTGCAGTAGGTGCAATTGGCGGGGCGATTATTGGTAGCAAAGCTGAAGAGAAAATGAGCCAAGTTAATGGTGCAGAGCTTGTTATCAGAAAAGATAATAGAGAAGAAATCGTTGTGGTTCAAAAAGCGGATCCTAGCTTTAAAGCAGGTCGTCGCGTAAGAATCGTTGGCGGTTCATCATTAAATGTTTCTGTTATCAACTAACTTAAACGAAAAAATAGAAAAAAGCGAGCCATAATAAGGTTCGCTTTTTTTTATGTTTTAAATCAAAAGAAAGTGCGGTTGTTTTTTGCTTGAAAGTCAAAAATATGATAAAACTATCAACCGTTATTTCACATCAACAATAGGAAGCAAAATGTCAAATTTACAACAAGTTATTGAAGCTGCATTTGAAAAACGTGCGGAAATTACCCCTAAAACAGTTGATGCACAAACTCGTGCAGCAATTGAAGAAGTAATCGAAGGATTAGATAGTGGTAAATACCGTGTTGCAGAAAAAATTGATGGTGAATGGGTTACTCACCAATGGTTGAAAAAAGCAGTATTATTGTCTTTCCGTATCAATGATAACCAAATCATTGATGGAGCAGAAACAAAATACTATGACAAAGTGGCATTGAAATTTGCTGACTATACCGAAGAGCGTTTTGCTCAAGAAGGTTTCCGTGTCGTACCTTCTGCAACCGTACGTAAAGGTGCATACATTTCTAAAAACTGTGTATTAATGCCATCTTATGTAAATATCGGTGCATATGTGGGTGAAGGTACTATGGTTGATACATGGGCAACGGTTGGTTCATGTGCGCAAATTGGTAAAAACGTACACTTATCTGGTGGTGTAGGCATCGGTGGCGTATTAGAGCCATTACAAGCAAACCCAACTATTATCGGTGATAACTGTTTCATCGGTGCACGTTCTGAAGTGGTTGAAGGTGTAATTGTGGAAGATGGCTGTGTGATTTCTATGGGGGTATTCATCGGTCAATCAACGAAGATCTACGATCGTGAAACAGGTGAAGTATTCTATGGCCGAGTTCCAGCTGGTTCAGTAGTGGTTTCTGGTAGCCTTCCCTCTAAATGTGGTAAATACAGCTTATACTGTGCAGTGATCGTGAAAAAAGTTGATGCAAAAACTTTAGGTAAAGTAGGTATCAACGAATTATTACGTTCTATTGAAGAGTAATTAAAATAACATAAAAAATGACCGCACTTGATAGACAACGCGCGGTCATTTTCTTTTCTAAATTAGCGAATTATTTTTTTCTTGCTAACATTGTCGCAAATTTTAACTTAATGCGATTGCCGTTTTCGTCGGTTTTATGTAATTCGCCCATATTTTCGTTATATTCTAAGAATTCCCAATCTTTATAATATTCTTTCAATTCACCTTCAGAGAATGTAAATGAGAACGGAAGTGGACAAGGTACTTCAGGCGTAGACATTGCGGCTACAATTAAATTATAACCGCCTGGGTTGGTGTGTTCTTGCATATTCTTAATAATGGCAGGAATTCGCTCACGATTTAAGAACATAAATACCACGGTTGATACAATAAAGTCATAGTTTTCTTGAATATTAGAGGTGTTAATATCATAAACAGCAGTTTTAATATTCAAGTTTTCTTTATCTTTGGTTTCGTTTAAGAAGGCGATGCTGTTTTCATTGTGATCCCAAGAGGTTACATCATAGCCTTTTAAACTTAAATAAAGCGAATTACGACCTTGTCCGCAGCCTAAATCTAGCACTTTACAAGGTTTGATAATTTTAGCTGCATCAACCACATCACCATGCGTTGCAGTCATATTATATTTTTTGCTGAAGTAATCTTCTTTTGTGCAATAAAAACCAAGAGTACATTCTAAATCATCAGAAAGGGCTTCAACTCGGTGCCAGGCTTGTGGCTCAACAAATGGAATATCACTTTCTGGGGTGAAAATATGTTCAGCAATGACATCGCCATTTTCAGTTAGCTCATAAAACTTAAGTTTACCTTTTAATACCGTAAGCTTGCCCCAAGTTCCCACTTTTGTATTGTGTTTTTCTTGGAACATTTTAGGTAATTTATCTTTTGTCCAAACCGGCATTTGTTTATAGCAGATAAGTTCGTTTGTCATAATGAATTCCTTTTAATTTGCGTGATAAATATCTGATTGATATGGTAGGGTATTTGATTCTATTTGGCAATAAAAAAGGCGACCGAAGTCGCCTAAATATTAAATTATTTTACTTGCATACCGGCAGTGACACCGCTATCAGCTGAAAGTAAGAATAAATCACTTCCGCCAGTACCAGCAGAAAGAATCATTCCTTCTGACACACCGAATTTCATTTTGCGAGGAGCCAGGTTTGCTACCACAATAACAAAACGACCTTCTAATTCTTCAGGTTTGTTGTAAGCCGCTTTAATGCCAGAGAACACTTGGCGAGTATGGTCACCTAAATCTAATTCAAAACGTAAGAGTTTGTTTGATTCTGGTACTGCTTCGCATTTCAGTACTTTTGCCACACGCATATCGATTTTAGCAAAATCGTCAATGGTAATGGTGTCAGCAATTGGTTCAACATTTGAAAGTGCGGTCGCTTTTGCCGCTGTTTTTTCTGTCGCTTTGTTTGCTTCAGCGAAAAGTGCTTTAGTTTCTTCTACAACAGCATCAATTTGTTTTTTCTCTAAGCGCGAGAAAAGGGCTTTAAATGGAGTAAGTTGATGACCTAATAAAGGGTGTGCAATATTATTCCAAGTTAGTTCTGTTTGTAAGAACGCTTCTGCACGTTCCGCCAGTTTTGGAAGAACCGGTTTTAAGTAAGACATCAATACACGGAAAAGCTCGATACCCATTGAGCAAACTGCTTGTAATTCAGCCTCTTTGCCTTCTTCTTTTGCAATTACCCAAGGCGCTTTTTCATCAATATACTTATTGGCTTTATCAGTTAATGCCATGATTTCACGAATCGCTTTGTTGTATTCACGGCTTTCATAATAAGCAGCAATTTGTTCAGCTTGTGCAGTGAATTCATTGAAAAGCGCTTCATCTTCTAATTTATCTGCTAATTTGCCTTCAAAACGTTTTGTGATAAAGCCCGCATTACGAGAAGCTAAATTGACTAATTTATTAACGATATCTGTATTGACACGTTGAACGAAATCTTCCAAATTGAAATCGAGATCTTCGATACGATCGTTTAATTTTGCTGCGTAGTAGTAACGCAAACATTCTGGATCAATGTGATTTAAATAGGTGCTGGCTTGGATAAATGTACCGCGTGATTTGGACATTTTTGCGCCATCTACGGTGACATAACCGTGAGCAAACACATTGGTTGGTTTGCGGAATTCGCTACCTTCTAACATTGCCGGCCAGAATAGACTGTGGAAATACACGATATCTTTACCGATAAAGTGATAAAGTTCTGCATCGCTGTTTTCGCCCCAGAATTCATTAAAATCGATGCCTTCACGATCGCAGAGATTTTTGAATGAAGCCATGTAGCCGATTGGGGCATCTAGCCAAACATAGAAGAATTTATCTTTTGCACCTGGAATTTCAAAACCAAAATAAGGGGCATCGCGAGAGATATCCCATTGTTGCAAACCACTTTCAAACCATTCTTGCATTTTGTTTGCAATTTCAGGCTGAAGCGAGCCAGAGCGAGTCCATTCTTTTAACATCCCTTCAAAAGCGGGTAAGTCAAAGAAGAAATGTTCAGATTCTTTGATGATTGGTGTTGCACCTGATATAGCTGAACGAGGATTAATTAAATCCATCGGGCTGTAAGTAGATGCACAAACTTCACAGTTATCACCATATTGATCTTCAGCTTTACATTTCGGGCAAGTTCCTTTGACAAAACGATCCGGTAAGAACATGTTTTTTTCAGGATCGAATAACTGAGAAATGACTTTTGTTTTAATGAAACCTTTTGCTTTTAATTTATTGTAAATCTCAGCGGTGAGTTGTTTGTTTTCTTCACTGTGAGTGGAATGATAGTTATCAAAACTGATATTGAAACCTGCAAAATCACGGACGTGATCGGCTTTTGCTTTTGCGATTAATTCTTCTGGTGTAATGCCTAATTTATCAGCATTAAGCATGATTGGTGTGCCGTGCGCGTCATCTGCACAGACAAAATGAATTTTATTACCACGCATACGTTGGAAACGCACCCAAATATCTGCTTGAATGTGTTCTAACATATGGCCTAAATGAATGGCACCATTTGCATAAGGTAATGCACATGTGACTAAAATTTTACGAGGTTGAGTTGTCATTATTTTTCTCTTATTCTTTTTGCAAAAATTGCGAGTATGTTACCCGATTAGTGTGATTTTTTCTAGTTTAGTTATACTTTTAGCTTAACATTTGAGGGGGAAAAGGGGTAGAATATCCCTGACAAATTTACTCTACTACCTACTACTATTAAAGGAATATTATGGCAACTGCTTTTTCTGAAAATTTAACAGCAGAACAACAAGCTCAGGTTCTGCAACTTTTCCAACAATTTCAACACCCAAGTTTGCAAAAAGATTTAATCGCATTAAATACTTTGAAGAAAGTAGAAAAAGGTGGCGATGTATTGCGTATTGAATTACAACTGCCTTTTGCATGGAACACTGGCGTGGAGCAAGTGAAACAACAGCTTTCTGATGCGTTATTAAAAGCAACGGATAGCAAAGAAATCAAATGGGTAGTGAATTATCAAATCGCAACGTTAAAACGTGCGAATAATCAACCCGCTGTAAAAGGTGTGAAGAACATCATTGCAGTGACTTCAGGTAAAGGCGGGGTAGGGAAATCATCCGTTTCGGTGAATCTTGCGCTTGCTTTACAAGCTCAAGGTGCTCGCGTAGGGATCTTAGATGCAGATATTTACGGCCCATCTATTCCGCATATGTTAGGTGCGCCGCATCAACGCCCAACTTCACCAGATAACCAACATATTACCCCAATTAAAGCGTATGGTTTATCTGCTAACTCGATTGGTTTCTTAATGGATGAAGATAATGCAACCATTTGGCGTGGTCCAATGGCAAGTAGCGCATTAAGCCAACTTTTAAATGAAACCTTATGGGACAGCTTAGATTACTTAGTGATTGATATGCCACCGGGTACAGGTGATATCCAATTAACGCTTTCACAACAAATCCCTGTAACGGGTGCGGTAGTGGTCACAACCCCACAAGATATTGCATTATTAGATGCGGTGAAAGGTGTATCGATGTTTGAACGTGTATCGGTGCCAGTGTTAGGTATTGTGGAAAATATGTCTATGCATATTTGTAGCAATTGTGGTCATCACGAAGCAATTTTCGGTACTGGTGGAGCAGAAAAAATGGCACAAAAATACAATGTGAAAGTATTAGGTCAGTTACCGTTGAATATCCAAGTTCGTCAAGATTTGGATGCGGGTAAACCAACTGTAGTTGCTGCACCAGACAGTGAAATTGCGAAATCTTTCTTAGATTTAGCAGAGAAAGTATCAACCGAGCTTTACTGGCAAGGTTCTGTGATTCCAAGCGAGATTTTATTCCGCGAAGTGAAATAATTACAAAAACATCATAAAAATTAACCGCACTTTAGGTCATCTAAAGTGCGGTTATTTTTTTAGCGAAATTTGCTTATTTTAAATGATCTGCATCATTTATTTTCTCAACGCAAAAACCGTTCTCATCGTCATAATGCACAACACTAATTGAGGTGTTAATAAGCGATACTGATTTATCTTCATCGCGGTGATTTTGCCAGGTTGCGCCATTTAATAAGGCAAGCAATAAACGTAGAGTATGGCCATGCGACACAATGAGAATATTGCCTTGATTGTGGATCTTAATAATGTCGTGCAATGCTTTCATGGCTCGCTCGCCCAATTGTTCGAACGTTTCTCCGCCATTTACTTGAGCTTTGTAATTGGCAGGATCTTTAATGAGTTGTTTGAACTCTGGATGTTCTCTTAACGTATCAACAACTTTGCCTTCCCAAGAACCAAAATACTGTTCATTTAAACCTTGGTGATGGAAAAGGGGGATATCTCGTTCACCAATAATATGAGAGGCTGTCGCGATGGTACGTTTTAATACGCTAGAGTAGGCCGCGACAAAAGGAATATGATTAAGTGCCACACCTGTTTTTTTCGCGCCATTAACGCCTTCTTCAGTCAAAGGGGAATCGCCATGACCTTGCATTAAACCTTCTGTATTCCAAACAGTTTTACCGTGGCGAATGAAATAAAAAGTCAGTTGTTTTTTCATTTTCATGTCCATAAAAAAATTAAGGAAGCCGAAACTTCCTTAATCATAATTTTAACGAGAGTAATAACCTGCCATTGAACTATATACGGCATTTTCTGCTTGAATGATGTTGTATTTCGCATTCAAGATAGAAAGTTGAGAGCTTTTCTCTGTGTTTGCCGCGGCGAGCCATTCACGTAATTCAGATACACCAGCATTGTAACGATCACGATAGTATTTGGTGATACGTTGATTATAGCTGTGTGTTTTTTGCAAGTTAGCAAAGGCACTTTGCGCTTGTGTATAGGCGAAGTAGTTGGTATCTACATCATTCAAAGCTTTAGTAATACTTTGCTCGTAGTTTAAACG
Organism: Parahaemophilus parainfluenzae; assembly: GCA_032568935.1. Lineage (GTDB taxonomy): Bacteria > Pseudomonadota > Gammaproteobacteria > Enterobacterales > Pasteurellaceae > Haemophilus_D > Haemophilus_D parainfluenzae_AE. The sequence continues at coordinate 10,744 of JAWHBY010000038.1, read as the reverse complement.
TGCGGTTTCATAATCGGCTTCAGAGATTTTCACGTTCCATTTCACCGTATTCCAGTTGAGGAATGGTAGGCTAATGCCGATTAAACCTGTACCAACTGGATTGTGCAATGCGTTACCGACTTTAGTGCCACTTGATGTTAAGCTGCCGCCTAAAGTCACTTCTGGGAACCAACCTTTTTCGGTTGCTTTCGCATTTTTGAATGCACTGCTTAAGCGATATTGATAGCCTTTCACATCAGGACGATTCGCAATCACAGAAACAGGCACATTTAAATTCACGCCTACATTTTTTACATTAAGAATGTGTGGGAAGTTGATATTTAATGCTTCTTCTGGTTTTAAGTTCAGTAAGTTACGTAAAGTTTGTTCCGCTGTTTTACGTTGCGTTTGATAGTTGATTAAGTTGTTACGTGCGTTCAATACCGCTTGTTGTGCTTGATCTACGCTTGCGCTGTCTGCAACACCTTGTGATAAACGGCGTTGCATAATGCTGCTAATGTCATTGTAGTATTTAATGCTTTCTTGTGTGGTGTTGATCGCATCATTCAAGTAGGCAATTTGATAATAGGTTGTCACAACAGAGTTGATGAGTGAAAGTTTCGTTGCTTCTAAATCTTCAGCCGTTGCTTTGTGTGACCATTCGGCGGCATCTGCAGTATCTGCTAAGCGTTGCCATAAATCTAACGTATAACTCACATTTAATGCACCTTGATGGCTTACTGCTGAGCTGCCACCGGTTTTCACATTTTTACTTGCGGAAGATTGGGTTGAACCGCTAAATGCAGGAATTAAATTTGCGCCTGCAAGGTTTGCATTATATAGAGCACGGTTTACGGCAATAGACGCTTTGGCTAAATCTTTGTTATTAACTAATGCTTGTTCTACTACACGATTTAATTGTGAATCATTGTAAAGCGCCCACCAGTTTTCTTTTACATTAAATTGTTTGGTGATTTCCGCATAATTTTGGTAATCCTGCTGGCTCGCTTTATAAGAATCGCCGATATTAGCACAACCTGCTAGAGCAGTTGTCATCGCGATTGCTAAGGTTAATTTTTTCATTTTTAACATGGATTTTTTCCTTTCTTTTTAATTAAAGTGCGGTCAAAAATTAGTGAGAATTTTAACCGCTCTTTTGAGTTTTACAAAATTTCTTTATTCTCTCGCAAGGGCGGTAATTGGATCTAATTGTGCTGCGCGTTTTGCCGGCATATAACCGAAGATCACACCAATCAGGGTAGAGAAGACCACTGCGGCAACAATTGAGCCAGTTGAGAATGCCATAGTAAAGTCAGTCATAAATACGTTAAATAGCAGACCGATTAAGCCCGAAAGCAGAATGCCCGTCACGCCGCCAATTAAACAAATCAACACGGCTTCAATTAAAAATTGTTGCAGAATGTTAAATTGTCTCGCGCCAATAGCCATGCGCACACCAATCTCTTTAGTTCGCTCTGTCACGGAAACCAACATAATATTCATCACCCCAATCCCACCAACGATCAATGAAATAAAGGCGATAGAAGAAATGAGTAATTTCATCGTGCCGGTTGTGCTTTCAATGGTTTGTTTAATGGTGTCGCTATTCATGATGAAGAAATCTTTTTTACCATGACGCATGGTGAGCAATTCAGTAATTCCTTTTTCGGCGACAGTAGTATTCACGGAATCATCTACTTTAACGGTGATTGAACCAATCTTTTTGCTACCCGAAATACGATTCATCACGGTAGTGTAAGGGGCATAGAGATTAAGTGAACTGCTTGCTCCGCCCATTTGTTTATCAGATACCACGCCAATAATACGTAGTGGACGTTTATTAAACATCACAATTTTGCCGATGGGATTTTCATCAGGGAAAATCGATTTTTTCGCACTTTCATCGATTAAGGCTACTTGATTGTTATCAGCAACATCTTGAGCAGAAAATAAATTACCGGATTTTAGTTTTAATCCATCTACATCAAAATATTGTTCGCCCACACCTTTTAAACTGGTCGAGGAGAAAGTTTGGTTACCATAAATTAATGTGCCACTTGATGAGCTATTTGGCGTGACGCTTTGTACATAGCTTTGTTGGTTTAAGGCAGTGGCATCATTAATCGTAAGATTTTGCATCTGTTCAGCACGACGATCACCAAAGCCGGTACCATTAAAAATCGTTATGGTGCTTGTCCCAATTCCTCGAATATTTTCCAAGATTTTTTGCTGTGAACCATTTCCCAGTGCCACGACAGAAACCACAGAAGTAATCCCGATAATAATCCCGAGCATGGTTAAAAGAGAACGCATTTTGTGGGCAATAATGGCACTCACAGACATACGAAAGGCTTCAACAAATTGATCTTTGCTGAACCCAAAGTGCGGTTTAGGTTTAGCTTGATTTTCGACCGCACTTTTTACCGCTTCTTTTTGCGTATCGCCAATGATTTCGCCATCTTTAATTTCAATTACGCGATTCGCACTGGCGGCAATTTCTCGGTCGTGGGTTACCATAATAATGGTGTGGCCTTCTGCGTGTAATTGACGCAGAATTTCCATCATATTTTGACCGCTTTGAGAATCCAATGCGCCAGTGGGTTCATCGGCTAAAATAATTTCACCGCCATTCATCAACGCACGTGCAATACTCACACGCTGTTGCTGACCACCAGAAAGCTGGCTTGGTTTATTTTGCCATTTATCGCCTAAACCTAATTTTTCTAAAAGTTGTTTCGCACGAGAAAGACGTTTTTCTTGCGACATCCCCGCATAAATTGCAGGCAAGGCGACGTTTTCTGCTGCGGTCAAGCTCGACAATAAGTTATAGCGTTGGAAAATAAAGCCGAATTTTTGGCTACGTAAATCTGAAAGTTGATCTTTGCTTAATTCAATGGTTTCTCTCCCATTGATTTTGTAAGAACCACTGGTTGCCGTATCCAAGCATCCGATGATATTCATCAAGGTCGATTTACCGGAACCTGATTGCCCAATAATCGCGACGAAATCGCCTTTTTCTATATTTAAAGAGATATTCTTTAAAATATGAACACGATTTTCGCCTTCACCGAAGTAACGGTTGAGATCCTTAATTTCAATAATATTCATTAATTTTCTACCGCACTTTTAGAACATTCTTGGACCACGAGGCATAGAGCCAACTTGTTCACCATTCGCAACTTGCGACACGATGACTTTTTCACCTTCGTTTAAACCCGATTTGATTTCAGTTTTGAAATCATTTTGAACACCGATTTCAACTTCACGCGGTTCAGGTTGATTTTTATCATTCAATACATTGACAAAGCTTTTGCCATCACGTTTTTGAATAGCCATATTGGAAATTAATAACACATCTTTCGCGTTGGCAATTTTGATGTTGTTTTCTGTCGTCATTCCGATGCGTAAAGTACGATCAGGGTTATCAATCAAAACATTGGCGTAATAGTAGATCGCACTGGTCGTTGAGCTGCTTGAGCTACTTAAAGATGATGTTGAAGAGCTATCACTTGTCGTAGTATTGGCTGGATCAACAGAATCAATAACGGAGTGATATACGGTTTGGCTATCTGATAAAATAGTAAAGCTGACTTCTTGACCTGCTTTAACTTTAGTAATATCGCCTTCTGAAATTTCAGGCTTAATTTTCATTTTGCTTAAATCAGCAATGGTTACAATCGTTGGCGTCGTTTGGTTGGCGTTAACGGTTTGACCTTCTGAAACAGGCACAGAAATAACGGTACCGTCCATTGGGGCGGTGATTTTGGTGTAACCCACATTGGTTTCTGCGGTATTCACTTCAATTTCAGCTTGTTTGATATTGGCTTCAATGGCTTCCATTTCAGCTTTCGCATTATCAAGTGTGCTTTTTGCAGTATTCAAACTATCCAAAGACGTCGCTTTTTGTGTATAAAGTTTTGATAAGCGGTTATAACTTGAAAGAGCTACATCATAAGCAGTTTTCTTCGCTTTTAATTGAGCTTGATAGCTGACCAATGCCGCTTTTTTGGTATTTAAGGTATTAATTTGGGTTGTAGAATCAATATCTGCAATCATTTCGCCTTTTTTGATTTCTTGCCCTAATTTGACATAGAGTTTAGTGATTTCACCTGAAGCTTGAGCACCAACATCAACTTCATTCACGCTTTCAACTGAACCAGAGGCGACAACTGTTTTTTCCACATTGCCACGTGTAACCGATTCAGTCAGATAGGTGGTTTCTTGTTTGTTATTGCTTGAGAAAAAATAATAAACAGCACCGGTAGCAACGAGTAATCCGAGTAAAATAAAAAAGCGTTTTTTCATAAAGACTTTGTTATCCTAAATAAAAATGAACGTTTGTTCAGTAAAGTGGTATTCTAAAGGTAAACTTTTCAGTTTGCACGAAAAATCTTCAAGTTAGACCTAAAAATCCTAAAAAATTCAGTCTTAATTTAATGAAAGTGCGGTTAGTTTTGTGATCAAATTCACAACGCCAGACTTTTCGTATAGAATGGGGAAATTATTTTCAATTTATTGAGAAATTTATGAGCAATACAGAACACACTCTAGAAAATGCGGAAAATACCCGCACACACAATTTCATTACTCAAATTATTGATGAAGATTTAGCTTCGGGTAAACACAAAAGTGTTCATACTCGTTTCCCGCCTGAGCCGAATGGCTATTTACATATTGGCCACGCAAAATCGATTTGCTTAAACTTCGGCTTGGCAAAAGAATATAACGGTTTATGTAACCTACGTTTTGACGATACCAACCCAGTAAAAGAAGACGTGGAATATGTGGATTCCATCAAAGCCGATGTGGAATGGTTAGGTTTTAAATGGGAAGGCGAACCGCGTTATGCATCTGATTACTTCGATGCACTTTATGGCTATGCGATTGAGTTAATCGAGAAAGGTTTAGCCTATGTAGATGAACTTTCACCAGACCAAATGCGTGAGTATCGCGGTACATTAACTGAGCCAGGTAAAAACAGTCCATATCGTGATCGTAGTGTCGAAGAAAACTTAGCGTTATTTGAAAGAATGAAAAATGGTGAGTTTGCCGAAGGTACATTAAGTCTTCGTGCGAAAATCGATATGGCTTCACCATTTATGGTCATGCGTGACCCTGTGCTTTATCGTATTAAATTTGCTAGCCATCACCAAACCGGTGACAAATGGTGCATTTACCCAATGTACGATTTCACTCACTGTATCTCTGATGCGATTGAGCGTATTACACACTCTTTATGCACATTAGAATTCCAAGACAACCGTCGTTTATATGACTGGGTGTTGGACAATATTAGTATTGAACGTCCATTGCCACATCAATATGAATTCTCTCGTTTAAATTTAGAAGGTACGTTAACATCTAAACGTAAATTATTGAAATTGGTGAATGATGGCATTGTAGATGGTTGGAACGATCCGCGTATGCCAACGATTTCAGGTTTACGTCGTCGCGGTTATACCCCGGCTTCGTTACGTGAATTCTGCCGTCGTATTGGTGTGACTAAACAAGATAACGTCGTAGAGTATTCTGCGCTTGAAGCATGCATTCGAGACGATTTAAATGAAAATGCACCACGTGCAATGGCGGTGATTGATCCTGTTCGCGTAGTGATTGAAAACTTTGAAGGCGAAGAAACCTTAACGGCACCAAATCACCCAAATCGTCCAGAATTAGGTGAGCGTCAATTACCGTTTACGAAAGAGCTTTATATTGATCGAGCAGACTTCCGTGAAGAAGCAAACAAACAATATAAACGTTTAGTATTAGGTAAAGAAGTGCGTTTACGTAACGCTTATGTGATTAAAGCTGAACGCGTAGAGAAAGATGCAAATGGTGAAATTACTACGATCTTCTGTACTTACGATCCTGAAACCTTAGGTAAAAATCCAGCTGATGGTCGTAAAGTGAAAGGGGTAATTCACTGGGTATCTGCAGTACATAATCACCCAGCGGAGTTCCGTTTATATGAACGTCTCTTCACCGTACCAAACCCAGGTGCAGCAGAAGAAATCGAAAGCGTGTTAAATCCAACCTCTTTAGTGGTGAAACACGGTTTTGTAGAACAAAGCCTCGCAAATGCAGAACTAGAAAAAGGTTACCAATTTGAACGCGAAGGTTATTTCTGTGCGGATAACAAAGACAGCCGCCCAGAGCACTTAGTGTTTAACTTGACCGTAAGCTTAAAAGAAGGCTTCTAATTCTAAACAACAAAGTGCGGTCAAAAATCACGTAAATTTTGACCGCACTTTTTTATTGGTTTCACTATGCAATTTGAATCTCATTTTTGGCAAACAAAATCGCTCCTTGAAATGACGGAATCCGAATGGGAAGCCCTATGTGATGGCTGCGGGAAATGCTGTTATCGAAAATACATTCAAGGGCGAGGCAAACGTGAAAAACTCTATTACACACGCATTGCTTGCAATTTATTAGATGTAGAAACAGGAAAGTGTCGTAATTATCCAGAACGTTTTAAAATCGAAAGTGATTGTACCAAATTAACCAAAAAGAACTTGCCTGATTTTGGGTGGTTGCCGAATACCTGTGCGTATCGTTTATTGTATGAGGGGAAACCTTTACCCGAATGGCATCCTTTAATCAGCGGCGCTCCTAATTCAGTGAAAAATGCAGGTGTTTTAATTCAAGATGGCGTACATGAAGAAGATGTCATTGATTGGTTTGAATTTGTCATTGAAACTGAATAATTTAAATTTCGTTGTTTTTTTATTCTCTTTAAACTTTGTTTTTTGATTTAGGTCACAATTTGCAAGATTGGCAATTGTATTTCAATTGTGCTTACTTATAATACTTAATAAGTATTATATAGATGTATCATTCGTTGTATGCAAATGTCCTTATCACTTAAACAATCTGCTGAAAAACTTGGCATTTCGTTTTCCCATTATGATATTAATGGGCATTTGATTGATGCGTCGCCAACCAGTATTGATTATTTTATCGAGCAGTTGCAATTTCCGCCGAATATTGGACAAAATCAGCCGTTCCAAGATGTCATATGTGCCTTTGAAAACGAACCCATTCATGATGATTTAGTCGAGTTTTCTTCTCCCCCTGATGCTTCTTTGCGTTATCAATTGCTCGACGAGCAAAACCAAATTCAGCTTGAAAAAACCATTCCATATTCAACCGCACTTTCATTCATTGCCTGCTTTGCCTTTTATCTATCATCGTTTAATGCTTTTTGCCGCTCAACAAACGAGAAAATACTATCGGTTGTAAATAATCAAGCTTGCAAAGCATAAAGGAGTATGTCATGACGAAATTAGTCGCTCAATCAGTAATTAATTCATTTTTTGATGGCAAACATGCCGATCCTTTTGCTGTATTAGGCATGCATGAAACTCACAATGGTATTGAGATTCGTGCTTTATTACCCGATGCAGATAAAGTCGAAGTGATTGATAAAGAAAGTCAATCCATCGTTGTTGAACTAGAAAAACTGGATGACCGCGGATTTTTTGGTGCTATTGTGCCAGAGATTCACCATTTCTTTACCTACCAATTAAAAGTGTATTGGGGCGTAGAAGCCCAAATTATTGAAGATCCGTACCGTTTTCATCCGATGATTAATGACTTGGATCAATGGCTATTGGCGGAAGGTTCGTTATTGCGTCCTTATGAAGTATTAGGTGCGCATTTTACTGAATGTGACAGTGTACCGGGCGTAAATTTCCGTGTATGGGCGCCAAATGCTAAACGTGTTTCGTTGGTTGGTGATTTCAACTATTGGGATGGTCGCCGTCATCCAATGCGTTTCCATCCGGCAAGTGGTGTGTGGGAGTTATTCTTACCAAAAGCCAGTTTGGGGCAACGCTATAAATTTGAATTGATTGATTGCAACGGCAACCTTCGTTTAAAAGCTGACCCTTATGCATTTAGCTCTGAATTACGTCCAGATACAGCATCCGAAATCAGCATGTTGCCGGATGTAGTCGAAATGACGGAGCAACGTCGTAAAGCGAACCAACGTAATCAACCTATTTCGATTTACGAAGTACATTTGGGATCATGGCGCCGTAATTTAGAAAATAATTTCTGGCTTGATTATGACCAAATTGCTGATGAACTTATTCCTTATGTAAAACATATGGGTTTTACGCATATTGAGTTTTTACCGCTCTCCGAATTTCCATTCGATGGCTCTTGGGGCTATCAACCGATAGGCTTGTATTCGCCGACGAGTCGTTTTGGTACACCAGAAGCTTTTAAACGTTTAGTCGAAAAAGCCCACAAAGCAGGTATAAATGTGATTTTAGACTGGGTACCGGGACATTTCCCAAGTGATACACATGGCCTAGTCGCATTCGATGGCACTGCGTTATATGAGTATGCTGACCCGCGTGAGGGCTATCACCAAGACTGGAATACCTTGATTTATAACTATGGTCGTAATGAAGTAAAAAACTTCTTATCCAGCAATGCACTGTATTGGCTTGAACGCTTTGGTGTAGATGGTATCCGTGTAGATGCAGTAGCGTCAATGATTTACCGTGATTATAGTCGTGCTGAAGGCGAATGGATCCCGAATCAATATGGAGGCCGTGAAAATTTAGAAGCGATTGAATTCTTAAAACACACCAATTGGAAAATCCATTCTGAGATGTCTGGCGCGATTTCCATTGCCGAAGAATCTACTTCTTTTGGTGGTGTAACTCATCCGACAGAAAATGGTGGACTTGGGTTTAATTTCAAATGGAACATGGGCTGGATGAACGATACCCTAAGTTATATGAAACTCGATCCGGTTTATCGTCGTTATCATCACGACAAAATGACCTTTGGGATGATCTATCAATACAGCGAAAACTTTGTATTGCCACTTTCTCATGATGAAGTCGTACACGGCAAATGCTCGTTACTCGGTAAAATGCCTGGCGATGCATGGCAAAAATTTGCTAACTTGCGTGCTTACTACGGTTATATGTGGGGCTATCCAGGCAAGAAATTATTATTCATGGGCAATGAATTTGCTCAAGGTCGCGAATGGAATTATGAAGAAAGTTTAGATTGGTTCTTGCTTGATGAAAACCATGGTGGCCTATGGCATAAAGGCGTATTGCAATTAGTTAAAGATTTGAACGGCGTTTATCAAAACAATGCACCGCTCTTTGAATTAGATGGCGAACCTGAAGGTTTTGATTGGTTAGTAGTAGATGATGCGGAAAATTCGGTCTTTGCTTTTGAACGTAAAAGCAGTGATGGTGAACGCATTATCGTGATCAGTAACTTCACACCTGTGCCACGCGAAGGCTACCGTATCGGTGTGATGCTTGCGGGTGAATACGAAGAAATTTTAAATACGGACTCAATGTACTATCAAGGTTCAAATGTAGGTAATTTCGGGTCAGTGAGAAGCGAAGCGATCGCAAGTCACGGACGTGACAACTCGATTAGCGTGATCATTCCGCCACTCGCAACGATCTATTTAAAATATAAAGCATAACAATAGTGAAGAACACGATGTTTAGTATTTATAACAATGGCAAACCTTCCCCAATGGGATATTCACAAACGCTGGAAAACAACCTAAAAATTTCGAATTTTGCGCTGTTTTCTAGTGCGGCGGATGCTATTGAACTTTGCTTGTTCCGTGATGGCGAAGAAAGCCGTTTTGCCATGAGCAGAACCAATGATATTTGGCATGTGGCAATTGAAGGTGTTGAGCTGAATGATGAGTATGCTTTTAGAATCACAGGCAAAAATGACTGCACTTTAGCTAATCCACAAAAGTTAATGCTTGATCCTTATGCGAAAGCGGTCACTCATAAACCAGATTTAAGTTCACCAGAAGCCCGTTCAATTTTCGTGTTAAATGATGAACAAGATAATGCCGCCGTTGCACCTAAAGGTCGTATTGTGGATGAACATTTTGATTGGTCAGGGGATTGTAAACCGTCTATTCCTTGGGCTCAAACCATTGTGTATGAACTGAATGTTAAAGGATTTAGCCAATTAAATTCCTGTATTCCAGAAAATATTCGGGGCACTTATGCGGCTTTAGTACATCCTAAAAATATTGCGTACTTTAAATCATTGGGTATTACCAGTCTTGAATTGCTCCCAGTGAATTTCTTCATTGATGAACCGCATTTGCAAGAAAAAGGATTACGTAATTATTGGGGCTACAACCCATTAGCCATGTTTGCTTTAGAACCAAGTTACGCAGCTGATCAAAAACACCCGTTGAACGAGTTTAAGAGCATGGTGAAAGCCTTGCATCAAGCGGGCATTGAAGTGATTTTAGATGTGGTGTTTAACCATACGGCTGAATCCGAAAAATCATTTCCGACATTTTGCCAGCGTGGCATTGATGACAAAACCTATTACTGGCAAAACGAACATGGCGACTACATTAACTGGACAGGTTGCGGCAATATGCTCAATCTTGCCAATGATGTCACTCGCAAATGGGTATTAGATTGTTTACGTTACTGGGTAACAGAATGCCATGTGGATGGTTTCCGTTTTGATTTAGCCACGGTGCTGGGGCGTGAAACGCCTGATTTCAATCCAAATGCACAATTGTTTGTGGAAATGGAACAGGATGATGTTCTACAACAAATTAAATTAATTGCAGAACCTTGGGATATAGGCTATTACGGTTACCAAGTCGGTTATTTCCCAGCCTATTTTTCTCAATGGAATGATCGTTTCCGTGATGATATGTGCCGTTTTTGGCTATGGCAAAGTGGCGAGGTGGGAGCCTTTGCAGAACGTTTTGCTGGCTCTAGCGATATTTTTA
>JAWHBY010000037.1:0-19600 GCA_032568935.1 Parahaemophilus parainfluenzae | reverse complement strand
CAAATGGTTTTCACTGGTTGGAGCGGATTATAAATATTCCTTTTTTAGTAATGATAACAAAAACAAAAATGCGGAACAAATCACGACAGAAGGACCTGCAGCTGTATCATAAAAAGCGGAAAGGAATAACCCGCCAACGACGGAAAGCATACTGATTAAAATCGCAATAAACACCATTTGTTCAGGTGTTTTGGCAAAACGTCTTGCCGTTGCAGCTGGGATAATTAAGAGTGATGTAATAATTAGCGCTCCAACAAACTTCATACTTAATGCGATTGTCAGTGCGGTCAAAATCATTAAGATAAATCGCATTTTTTTGATGTTAATGCCTTCCACTTGGGCGAGTTCAGGCGAAACCGTAGTGGAGAGTAAGGCTTGCCAGAAGTAAAGCAGCGTGCCTAATACAATAACAACACCCGCGCTAATGTAAGGTAAGTCGTTAAAATTAATGGCAAGCAAATCCCCAAAAAGATAACTCATTAAATCTACGCGGACATTTTTAAGTAGCCCAACGGTGACAACACCAAGTGAAAGACAACTGTGTGCGATAATCCCTAAAAGGGTATCTACTGAAAATTGCGTGTTGCTTTCGAGCCATACCATTAATACGGCGAGAATAATCGTCAAAATCACAATGGCAACATAAGGGTTAATTTGTAAGAAAATCCCTAATGCCACACCGAGTAAGGCAGAGTGGGAAAGGGTATCACCAAAATAAGCCATTTTACGCCACACGACAAAGGCACCCAGTGGGGCGGTAATTAAGGAAAGCAGTAAGCCGGTAAGCAAGGCTGGAAATAAAATCTCAAACATGATTTTCCCTTATTGTTGGCATTCTGATGGATTGGCACTGCAACTACAAACATCACCGTGCATATTATGGTGGTGATTATGATGGTGCGTATAAAAGCCCACATTTTGTGAGATTTGATTACCCCAAAGACGCATAAATGTTGGATCATTTGATAAGCTTTCTGGTGTGCCGGCACAGCAAATGTGTTGATTGATGCATAACACTTCTTTACTGTCTGCCATCACTATATGCAAGTCATGGGAAACCATTAATACTGCGCAATTTAAGGCTTGTTGAGTGCGATGAATCAGCTGATAAAGTTCAGCTTGACCATTAATATCCACGCCTTGAGTTGGTTCATCTAGCACCAGTAAATTGGGTTTATTTAAAATGGCACGTGCCAAGAGTACCCGTTGCATTTCCCCACCTGAAAGTTTTTGCATATTATTTTTTCTCAGATGCGTAATAGAAAGTTGCTCAAGTGCGGTCGATATTTCTTGCGTTTTAACACCTTTTTTGAGAGCAAGAAAACGCTCAACCGTTATCGGTAAGCTGTGATCTAAGTGAATTTTTTGTGGGACATAGCCAATTCTGACATTCGTGCTATAAATGACTTCACCGGATGTCGGTGTTTGTAATTTTAATAAGGTTTTTAAGAGCGTCGATTTTCCCCCACCATTTGGCCCGACAATGGTGATAATTGAGTTTGGATAAATACTGAGATTAATATCCCGCAATGCCGTCTTTTGGTCAAAGACCACATTAATATTTTTCAGCGTAATTAATGGTGTGGATTGGGATAGTTGAATGGCGCGAATTTGCATAATTCCCCCTTTAAAAATGGCTCACTAAAATAGCTTATTTCCTCATTTTTCTCAAGAAATTCTGACTATGCCTAATATTTAGGCATAATATTTTACATTTTTAGGGTAAAATGAATTTTTTTTAGAGTTTGTAGTCTGAAGAGCGAAAAGCTTTTTATTCATTTTAAAGGTATCTATTTTGCAACACGTTAAATTAGCCAGAGAACGACGGAAACGAAAATCCCGCATAAAAGCGGTGATTTTTTTTGCTGCACTTTTGCTTATTTTAACGGGCATTTTCCTCGCCTTTAAAGACACTGCTGATTATGATCCTTCCCTGCAAAGCAATCTTGAACCAGAGATGGTGGATAACGTTCAATATCAATCTCTTACACCTGAAAAAACAGAATCGGGAAATCCTCAATCTCAAGAAGGTGAACACCCTGAAGCGAAACAACATGCTAATACGGAAGATGCAACCTCTTATGATGATGAACTTCAAGCCAAAGATGATGAAGTGGATGAAATCAAACCACAATTTGACGATCTCAATGATTTACCAAAAGATGCTCAAGATGTGTTGAGTGGTATTTTAGATGTGGCTGATCAGGCTCTGCGTATTACCGATCAATTTAGCCATACCGTAGTGCGTGGTGATTCATTAAAGGATGTATTAGAGCTTTCAGGGTTGGAAGATGATACCGCAAAGAATTTGATTACTGCTTATCCTGAATTAAAAACACTTCGCGCAGGTCAACAGTTCTATTGGATTTTAGATAAAGAAGATCAACTAGAATATTTAAATTGGTTGGTATCTGAAAAAGAAGAACGTATTTATGAACGGACTGAAAACGGTAAGTTTAAACGCCAAATTTTAGAGAAGAAAAGCATTTGGAAGAAAGAGGTGTTAAAAGGTACGATTAACGGATCCTTTGCATCGAGTTTACGTGATTTAGGTTTGGATGGACGTCAAATCAGCCAGTTAAGCTCTGCGTTACAGTGGCAGGTAAGCCTTCAAAAACTTAGTAAAGGCACCAAATTTGCGATTTTAGTATCACGTGAATATTTAGGTGATAAATTAACCGGTCAAGGTAACGTTGAAGCCATTCATATTATGGCGGATGGTAAGAGTTATTACGGTATTCAAGCGGCCAATGGTCGTTACTACGATAAGCAAGGGGAAACCCTTGGTAAAGGCTTTGCACGTTATCCATTGCAACGTCAAGCGCGTATTTCTTCCCCATTTAACCCAAATCGCCGCCATCCGGTAACGGGACGTGTTCGCCCACATAAAGGGGTAGACTTTGCCGTGGCACCAGGCACACCAGTTATTGCACCAGCAGAAGGCTTGGTGGAAAAAGTGGCTTATCAAGCAGGTGGTGCAGGACGTTATGTAGTGATACGTCATGGTCGGGAATATCAAACTGTTTATATGCATTTAAGCCGAGCTTTAGTCAGAGCGGGGCAAATGGTGAAGAAAGGGGAGCGTATTGCATTAACAGGAAATACAGGTATCTCAACGGGGCCTCATTTACACTATGAATTCCATATAAATGATCGTGCAGTAAACCCGCTTACAGTGAAATTACCGGGTACCAGTAGCGGAATGGCAACAGCAGAACGTAAACAATTCTTAATCCGTGCAAAAGAAGTGGAAATAACGTTAAAATTATAGTGAATAAAGTGCGGTCAAATTTGACCGCATTTTTTATACGCCTAAAAATTAGCCGAAAACTGACCGCACTTAATCTTTTCTCTTTTCCTTCAATATGCTATTCTTTTTGCATTTTAGAATTATTCTCATTTTTATGATTAAGCGACGTTATCTGATTTTTCTTTTGATCGTGCTTTCCTTTGTTTCACTTTTTCTCGGGGTAAGTACTATTAATCTGCAAGGGTTACTGAATTTTGAAGGTAATCAATGGCAGATATTTTTTATCAGTCGAGTGCCTCGTTTAATCAGTATCTTGATTGCGGGGGCATCCTTAAGTATTTGTGGCTTAGTGATGCAGCAACTCAGTCGAAACCGATTTGTTTCTCCCACCACTGCGGGCACCATGGATAGTGCAAGATTAGGGATTTTAATGGCGATGCTGTTTTTCCCAACAGCTTCAATGTTGTTAAAAACCACCATTGCGGTGATTGTGTCTTTCCTTGGTACATTGTTATTTATGACGATTTTGTCCCGTTTGAAATTTAAGGACACCATCTTTGTACCTTTAGTGGGGATTATGTTTGGTAATATCATCAGTTCGATTACCGCCTTTATTGCTTACAAAGAAGATTTATTGCAAAACTTATCTGGATGGTTACAAGGGGATTTCTCTCTTGTGATGTCTGGGCGTTATGAATTGTTGTATTTCAGTATTCCTACACTCATCGTGGCTTATTTATTTGCGCATCGTTTTTCTATTGTCGGAATGGGAAAAGATTTTGCTGTCAATTTAGGTCTAAATTACAACCAGGTACTTTATCTCGGTTTGCTCATTGTGGCGGTCGTGTCTTCAATTATTATCGTATCAGTTGGCGTGATCCCTTTCTTGGGGTTAATTATTCCAAATATCGTCACGCTTTATTTAGGGGATAACTTGAAGAAAGTGCTATCTCATACCGCCTTGTTAGGCGCTGTATTTGTTTTATTCTGCGATATTTTAGGTCGAAGTGTGATTTATCCTTATGAGATTTCCATAAATGCCGTGGTTGGCGTATTTGGCAGTGGGATCTTCTTATTTTTATTATTAAAACGGTATAGAAATGGCTAAGAAATCCTCTTCTCAACTGATCGTATTGTCGTTGTTAGCCATTGTTTCTCTTGCACTTTATTTAGGCTACAACTTACCGAACCGTTGGCAATATGCCTTGGAAAATCGTGCCTTATCCTTAATTGCGATTGTGATTACAGGCACGGCAATTGCACTCGCTACGATGATTTTCCAAACGGTCGTGAATAACCGAATTCTTACCCCAAGTATTTTAGGATTAGATTCGCTGTATTTACTAATTCAAACAGCGATTATCTTCCTTTTCGGTTCAAGCACATTGCTTTCCATGAATTCTATTGCATTGTTTGTCTTGTGTACGGGATTAATGATGGCGTTTTCATTAGTGCTTTATCACTTTCTGTTTAAGAAAGAGAACCAAAATATTTTCTTCTTATTGCTTGTTGGGATTATTTTCGGCACCTTCTTTGGTAGCTTAACGACGTTTATGGAAGTGTTGATTGACCCAAATGAATTCCAGATCGCACAAGATATTGGTTTTGCAAGTTTCAATCGAATCAATACTCAAATCTTGTGGGTTGCATTAGCCATTTTAGTGGCGACGATTGTTTTCAGTCTGAAATATTGGCATTGCTTTGATGTGTTGGCGTTAGGGCGAGAAAATGCCATTAACTTAGGGATCGATTACCAAAAGACCTTAAAAGTCCTCTTAATTCTCGTGGCAATTTTAACGTCAGTGTCGACCGCACTTGTTGGCCCACTTACGTTCCTCGGGTTATTAGTGATGAACGTGACCTTTGAATTTGTTCGTGATTATCGTCACAAAGTCCTCATTCCTGCCGCGATGTTAATTTCCATCATTACCTTGGTTTTAGGGCAATTATTGGTGACGCATATTTTTACGTTCCGCACGACATTAAGCATCATCGTTAATTTTGTCGGTGGCGTGTACTTTATTTATTTGTTATTAAGAGCAAACAAAAAATGGCAATAGAAATTCGCAATATTACTAAAAGTTACGGAAGCAAAAAGGTGGTGGATAATGTGTCCATCACCATTCCTACGGGGAAAATTACGTCTTTTATCGGGCCGAATGGCGCGGGGAAGAGTACGGTGCTGTCTATTATGAGCCGTTTATTGAATGCGGATAGTGGTGAGATCTATCTCAACGGTGAATTGCTCAATCGTAAGAAAAGTAGCGATATTGCGAAACAACTTGCGATTTTAAAGCAAACTAACAACATTAATTTGCGTCTAACCATTGAAGATTTAGTCGCTTTTGGGCGTTTCCCTTATTGCAAAGGAAACTTAACCCAAACTGACCGCACTTTTATTGATAATGCCATTGCTTATATGAATTTAGATGATATTCGTCATCAATATATTGATAACTTAAGTGGTGGGCAGCGACAACGCGCTTATATTGCGATGACACTGGCACAAGATACGGATTATATTTTGTTGGATGAACCATTAAATAATCTGGATATGAAACATTCTGTGCAGATCATGCAAGTTTTGCGTAAATTAGCGACAGAACTCAACAAAACCGTGGTGATTGTGATTCACGATATTAATTTTGCCTCTTGTTACTCAGACTACATTGTTGCCATGAAAAATGGAAAATTAGTGCACCAAGGGGAAGTTAACCACATTATGCAATCGCCCGTGCTACAAGATATTTACGATATGACGATACCTATTCAGGATATCGACGACCATAAAATTGCCGTTTATTTTAGATAAATAAGGAAATCTTCATGAAAAAAACATTATCAACATTAGCACTTTCACTTTTTGCTTTGGTCGGTGTTGCTCAAGCAGCAGATATTACCGTTGAAAATGCCGCTGGAAAGCAGGTTGTGCCACAAAATCCACAGCGAGTTATTGTGCTTGATTTTGGTGCAGCAGACACACTTCGTGCATTAGGTGTGCAAGATAAAATCGTGGGCTTCCCACAAAGTGGAAAAATTCCAAACTATCTTTCAGAATTTGCAGACAAAAAATATAAAAATGTCGGCGATTTGAAAGAACAATCATTGGAGCAAATTAACGAACTCAATCCGGATTTGATCATCGCGTCTAAACGTCAAGAAAAAATGATCGACAAATTTAAAGAAATCGCGCCAGTATTTAATGTTGAAAATGACTACAACAATTACTACCCGAGTTTTCAACAAAATGTGACCGCACTTGGTCAGATCTTTGGTAAAGAAAATGTTGCGAAAGAAAAACTTTCAGCATTAGAAAGTAAGGTTGACCAAGTCACCAAAGATGCGAAAGACAAAACAGCATTATTGGTGTTGGTCAATGAAAGTAAAATCAGTGCCTTTGGTGACGGTTCTCGTTATGGTATGGTGTATCAAAAATTTGGTTTTAAACCGATTGATGACAGCATTAAATCATCTACGCACGGACAAAGCGTTGGTTTTGAATATATCTTAGAAAAAAATCCAGACTTTTTACTTGTCGTGGATCGTACCGCGGCGATTACAGAAAAAGATAACAACGCACAAAAAGTATTGGATAACGATATCATCAAACAAACCAAAGCATATAAAGAAGGACATGTTGTGTATCTTGATGCTGCCAATTGGTATCTTGCGTTTGGTGGTTTAGAAAGCATGGAAATCATCGCACAAGAACTTGATCGTGCAGTAAAAAAATAATACAAAAAATCATGAAAAAGGGCACTCAAGGATTGCCCTTTTTATATGTAAATTAATCTTTACACATATCAATAAACTCCCTATCATATTGGCATTATTCAATAAAATTGAGTTTATTTTATGCTGACATTTAATCCACAAGATCCTTTCTCTTGCTTTGTCACTCAAAGCCTTTCCATGAAAAGTGCGGTCGAAAATGCACAACGTTTTGCGATGTTTGATGTGCCGCTTTTAATTCAAGGTGAAACGGGTACAGGTAAAGATTTATTAGCAAAAGCTTGTCATTTTGCGAGCTTGCGCCGTGAGAAAAAATTCATTGCGGTAAATTGTGCCGGCTTGCCGGATGAAGATGCGGAAAGTGAAATGTTTGGGCGTAAAGTAGGTGACAGTGAAACCACTGGTTTTTTTGAATATGCTAACGAAGGCACGGTGCTACTGGATGGCATTGCTGAGCTTTCATTAAGTTTACAGGCAAAATTATTGCGTTTTTTAACGGATGGTTCTTTCCGTCGAGTGGGTGAAGAAAAAGAACATCATGCAAATGTTCGAGTGATTTGTACTTCACAAGAACCGATGGAAAAGCTGTTAGAACAAGGGAAATTGCGCAGTGATTTATTTCATCGCTTAAATGTTTTGGCGCTAAATGTGCCCCCCTTGCGTGAGCGAGTAGAAGACATTCAGCCTTTAACGGAAGGTTTTTTACAAGAAATTAGCACACAGCTTAAGATTTCAATACCGCAATATAATGCTGATTTTCTGAATTATTTAAAAGGGCAGCCTTGGCAAGGTAATGTGCGAGAACTATACAATATCTTGTATCGCGCCTGTTCTTTAGCAAAAAATAACCAGCTTGATATTGAAAGTTTAAATTTAAAACCCGTACAAAGTGCGGTCATTTCTGCAGATGATTTTGGTGAGCAAACGCTGGATGAGATCATGGGACAATATGAGGCGAGTGTATTGCGTGCATTTTATGCTCAGTATCCAAGTACGCGAAAATTGGCGCAACGATTAGGCGTATCACACACGGCGATTGCCAATAAATTAAAACAATACGGTATTAGTAAATAATTTCTGACAGTTTAGGGAATTGTTTACAAAGTTTGAGCCATTCGACTTTATCAATTTGTACATTGAGGATAAATTCACCTTCATCTGAAATTTGCTCGTGACGAATGCTATCTAATTGATAGAGCGCATGGCGGATTTTGCCCTCTTGTGGGAGCAGCGTGAGGGTGAAAGAAAGTATCTCATTTTTCAACCGCACTTTAATGGCTTCAAGCAGTAGATCTAATCCTTCACCTGAATGTGCGGAAAGGTAAACGGCAACGGGCTTATTCTCGTCATCATATTCAATATGGGGCGCCACATTTTCCAATAAATCAATTTTGTTATACACCAGCAATGCAGGCACTTTGTCTGCTTTAATTTCTTCCAACACTAAATTCACAGCTTCGATATTTTCGATCTTTCGAGCGTCTGCTGCATCAATGACATGCAATAATAAACTAGCTTCTACCGTTTCTTGCAAGGTAGATTTAAACGCGGAAACTAAATCATGGGGAAGTTGGCGAACGAAACCAACGGTATCCGCGAGAATGGCCGTACCGACATCTTGAATTTGTAAGCGTCTTAATGTGGGATCGAGGGTGGCGAAAAGCTGATCCGCCGCATAGACATTGGCTTGCGTGATGAAATTGAATAGTGTCGATTTCCCCGCATTGGTATAACCCACTAAGGAAATGGTCGGAATATCTGCTTTTTGTCGGGTTTGGCGATTTTGATTACGTTGTTTTTCGACTTTCGCCAAACGATTTTTCAACTGTGCAATACGAACCTTGATTAAACGGCGATCCGTTTCTAATTGTGTTTCGCCAGGGCCACGCAATCCTACCGCACCTTTTTGCTGATCTAAGCCTGTTTTTCGGCGAACTAATCGAGTGGATAAATGCTTGAGCTGGGCTAATTCAACTTGTAATTTCCCTTCGTGCGATCGGGCTCGTTGGGCAAAGATATCTAAAATCACCCCAGTGCGATCCACCACTCGACATTGGCAGATGCTTTCTAAATTACGGGTTTGAGCGGGAGTTAATTGATGATTCACCAAAACCACATCGGCATCTAAGTCTTTCACTGCATCAGCAATTTCTTGTGCTTTCCCCTCACCGATAAAATATTTTGCTTGTGGCGTAGCACGGCTCGTGGTGATGATTTGTAAAATCTCAACATTGGCAGATTCCGCTAAAAGTTGGAATTCTTGTAGATCTTCAATGTTTTTATTTTGAGAAAAGAAAACATGCACGACGACAGCTTTATCTTTTGCCGATTGGCTATTGTCGCCTGTTTTAGATGACAAAAGTGCGGTTGAAATTTCAGGTGAATTTTCAACCGCACTTAAATTGATGAAATCATTCATTGAACAGAATTATTCTGCTTGTGTTTCTACTTCCGCTACAGCATCAGAAGTTTGTGCTGCATGATGACCGCCATTATTATTGTGGTGAGAAACAGAACGTGCTGGAACCACAGTCGAAATTGCGTGTTTGTACACCATTTGATTAACCGTGTTTTTTAATAAAATCACGAATTGGTCGAATGATTCGATTTGACCCTGTAATTTAATCCCATTAACGAGATAAATCGAAACAGGAATACGTTCACGGCGTAACGCATTCAAATAAGGATCTTGTAATGATTGTCCTTTTGCCATTTTGCTATCCTTTGTTGTTATATGTTAATTAATGATAGAAACGAGTTGTCTCCGTCATCAAATATAGCAATAAACATTTTTCTTGTCTATGGGTTTATCTCTTTGCTTTCACGCAGTTTTTTCAGAATTGCTTTCATTTTTTCGTCTAGTTGAGCATTGAGGCGTAATGTTTCACCCGTTTTAGGGTGCTCAAATCGAATAGAAAACGCATGTAAAAACAAGCGATTAAGCCCGAGATCTTGCATATATTTATCGAATTCTTTATCACCGTATTTATCATCCAGCGCAATCGGGTGGCCGGCATATTGGGTATGAACTCGGATCTGATGAGTTCTTCCTGTTACGGGTGACGCTTTTACTAAGGTCGCATTTTGATAGCGTTCTTCAATGGCAAATCGCGTTTCCGAAGGTTTACCTTGTTCACTGACTTTAACAATGCGTTCGCCACTAGCCAGTTCATTTTTCAATAAAGGGGCTTGCACGACTTTTACATGAGATTGCCATTGTCCACGCACGAGTGCGAGATAATCTTTTTGTACGGTTTTAACACGAAGTTGTTCGTGTAAATTGCGTAAGGCAGAACGTTTTTTGGCGACTAATAAAATACCCGATGTATCTCTGTCTAAACGGTGAACCAATTCTAAAAAACGGGCTTCAGGACGTAATGCACGTAAGGCTTCAATCACACCAAAATTCAAGCCGCTTCCACCATGAACCGCAATGCCGGAAGGTTTGTTCAATACTAATAAACAGTCATCTTCAAAAATAATATGGCTTTCAAGTGAAGCGACTTTATTCAAGTTTTTAGAAATTGGCGCAGTATTTTTTTCAGAAACACGAACAGGTGGCACACGTACCACATCACCATTTTGCAATTTATATTCAGGTTTGATTCGTCCTTTGTTCACTCGTACTTCGCCTTTGCGCAGAATGCGATAAATCAAACTTTTTGGCACACCTTTTAATTTTGCCAATAAATAATTATCAATGCGTTGTCCTGCTTCATCCTCAGAAATCGTGAGCATTTTGACGGATTGATTGATGATTTTTTCTTGTTTTTCAGTCATTGAATCTGTCCTTTAAAAATTGGGCTGAATCATATCACAATATCCCAGGTGATAATAGCAAGAATGCCTTGCTAATTTAGCCCTGAATGTGGATAATAGAGCGTCTTTCTGCGCCTAAAATTTGGTATTTAGAAAGCGATTTTGTATGTTGGTCAAAACTCAATGCGGCAAATGGCATAAGACATTGATAATCAACATGTTTTTCTTGAAGGTTGACGCTTCCTTGCAATGCGTAATTAACACATCGCATTGTTTTACGAAAATTGTCTTAGATAACAATTGAGTATGCTATCAATGCACCCAGCAACACACAGTCGTGAGATTGACTGTTCGCGAGAAACACGAGGTCGATGGCTAAGGTCAGTAAATCTGTAAAGTGCGGTTAATTTTCAAGGTATTTTAGATAATTCAAAACGAGAAATTGACAATGAAAAGAATGTTAATCAATGCGACTCAAAAAGAAGAGTTGCGCGTTGCGTTGGTCGATGGCCAACGTTTATTCGACTTGGATATTGAAAGTCCGGGTCATGAACAGAAAAA
Source organism: Parahaemophilus parainfluenzae (assembly GCA_032568935.1). Lineage (GTDB taxonomy): Bacteria > Pseudomonadota > Gammaproteobacteria > Enterobacterales > Pasteurellaceae > Haemophilus_D > Haemophilus_D parainfluenzae_AE. Next base: position 8,298 of record JAWHBY010000037.1, on the reverse strand, counting down.
AGCCAATATTTACAAAGGGAAAATCACTCGCGTAGAGCCGAGTTTAGAAGCAGCCTTTGTGGATTATGGTGCAGAGCGCCATGGCTTCCTTCCTTTAAAAGAAATTGCCCGCGAGTATTTCCCTGCTGATTATGTGTTCCAAGGTCGTCCAAATATCCGTGATATTTTGACCGAAGGTCAAGAAGTGATCGTTCAGGTGAACAAAGAAGAGCGTGGCAATAAAGGCGCAGCCTTAACCACTTTTGTTTCTCTTGCAGGTAGTTATTTGGTGATTATGCCAAACAATCCACGTGCAGGTGGCATTTCTCGCCGTATTGAAGGCGATGAGCGTATCGAATTAAAAGAAGCATTGAGTTCTTTAGATGTACCAGAAGGCGTTGGTCTTATCGTGCGTACAGCTGGTGTAGGTAAATCACCAGAAGAATTACAATGGGACTTAAAAGTACTTTTACATCATTGGGAAGCGATCAAACAAGCTTCACAAAGTCGTCCAGCGCCGTTCTTAATTCACCAAGAAAGTGATGTGATCGTGCGTGCGATCCGTGATTACTTGCGTCGTGATATCGGTGAGATCTTAATTGATAGCCCGAAAGTATTTGAAAAAGCGAAAGCACATATCAAACTTGTCCGTCCAGATTTCATCAATCGTGTGAAATTATATCAAGGTGAAGTGCCGTTATTTAGTCACTATCAAATTGAGTCACAAATTGAATCCGCCTTCCAGCGTGAAGTGCGTTTACCTTCTGGTGGTTCGATTGTGATCGATGTGACAGAAGCCTTAACGGCGATCGATATCAACTCAGCGCGTTCAACTCGCGGTGGTGATATTGAAGAAACCGCATTAAATACGAACCTTGAAGCGGCGGATGAAATTGCTCGTCAATTACGTTTACGTGACTTAGGTGGTTTGGTGGTCATTGATTTCATCGATATGACACCTGTTCGTCACCAGCGTGAAGTAGAAAACCGTATCCGTGATGCCGTGCGTCAAGACCGTGCACGTATTCAAATCAGCCGCATTTCTCGCTTCGGCTTGTTGGAAATGTCGCGTCAGCGTTTAAGTCCATCATTAGGTGAGTCTTCTCATCATGTTTGCCCACGCTGTCAAGGTACGGGTAAAGTGCGCGATAACGAAAGCTTATCGCTTTCAATCTTACGTTTAATTGAAGAAGAAGCGTTAAAAGAAAATACCAAACAAGTGCACACTATCGTGCCGGTACAAATTGCGTCTTACTTACTTAACGAGAAACGTAAAGCCGTAAGCAGCATCGAAAAACGCCATGATGTAGAGATTATTGTGGTACCAAATGAAGCGATGGAAACGCCGCACTTCAGCGTGTTCCGCGTGCGTGAAGGTGAGGAGCTGAACGAATTAAGCTACAACTTAGCAAAATTCCATGAAGTGCAAGACGATGCATTCGTACCAGAGGAATCCCTTGTTTCACGTAATATTGAAACAGCAGCCGTGACATCTGAACAAGTGATGGAAAGTGCTGCGGTATCGCTATCTATCCCAACGGCAGCGCCAGCACCAGTTGAGCGCAAATCAGAAGGTCCTTCACTGTTTGCAAAAATTGTTGCTACAATTAAAGGTTTATTCGCTTCTGAGCCAAAAGAAGAAGAGAAAAACCAAAACAATCGTAATAATCGTAACAGCAATCGTAATAATCGTCGCAATCAAGATCGTCGTAATAATCGTCGTTCTCGCAACGAAAATAGTGACAATGCGAAAAATACAGACGAAGAAAATGTACGTCCAACTCGTGAGCGTGTGAATAATCGTCGTAATCGTCGCAACGTTAATGACGATGTTATTTCAGAAAGTGCGGTTAATTTAGCGAATGTTTCTGATGATAATTGTCAAGAAGAAAAAGCAGAGAAAGCTGTAGCTGAGCGTCGTCAACGTCGTGATTTACGTAAACGCGTTCGTATTGATGACAATGCAAATAACGTCAATGAGAATGTTATTGAGGCCGTTGAAGTTCCTGCGATTAAAAATGAAGTGGTTGAAAACAACGCTGTTGATAATACAGAAGATAAACCACGTCAAGAACGTCAGCGTCGTACACCGCGTCATTTACGAGCATCGAATAATCAACGCCGTCGTCGTAATGAAGTGAAATCCCCAATGCCATTATTTGCTGCGGTGGCTTCACCAGAATTAGCAAGCGGTAAAGTATGCATTGATTATTCTGCTGTAAATGCACCGAAAGAAAATAATTTCTTATCGGTGGATGAGTTGCTTGAGCAAGAAAAAACGAAAAAAGGCGTGATTACGCCTGCAACAGGTATTGTTGTGGAAGAGAAATCTGTTGAAGCACAACCTGCGTTAGATTTCATTACTCAACCGGCAAATGAAGCGGTTCAACAGAAAGTGCAAGAATCATTAGAACGTTTGCATCATAAATCAGAACCTGTTACTCAAGTCGCAACGGCAGAAGTTGAACCACAAGAAAAAGCTGAGTTTGTTCGTTCTTATGTGTTCACTGGTCGTGCAGGTACTATTTCAGCTGTACCACATACAAAAGCAGCCATGACATTAGCGAAAGCACCTGATGATGAGTCTAAACCATTCCCAATTGTAGAATGGACGGAGTCTCGTTATTACTTTAATGGTAAAGGCGCGGCAGGCCATCATAGTGCAATTAGCCATATTTATTCTGAACCGACACAAGCGAAAGCAGAGTAATATCTTAATCATAAAGACGGAACCAATAGGTCCCGTTTTTTATTTTGTGTATTTTTAAAACATAGTGATTTAAAAGTAGTCAGTCAGATAATTTTTTTATTTTCTTGCTTGACGGGGTGGGGGAAAAAACGTATTATTCACCTCGCTTAAATCACGGAGGAATGGTCGAGTGGTTGAAGGCACCGGTCTTGAAAACCGGCGAGGGTTTACGCCCTCCGTGAGTTCGAATCTCACTTCCTCCGCCATCAAATTTTAAAAATCCCTAAGTCGAAAGATTTAGGGATTTTTGCTTTCCAGTCTATTTCAAAAAGATCTTATTTTTGGACCGCACTTTCTTGGGCTTCTTTGAAGGCAAGATATTCTTCTAAGGTCTCAATGGCTTCTAAACATTTTTGACGACGTGTTAAATAAATCGCGGCTGTTTGTTTATGCATATCTCGTTGAATATCTGTTTGAGCCGTATCCGCTTGTGCTTTAGCTTCTCCGTATTTCTCTGTGAGTTGCTGCAAGGCTTCATAATATTTCTCTAAACGCTCTCTTGGCGGAAGTCGATGAATGCTGTGCTGTGATTTACTGCTTGTAACTGGTTGTTCTGTTTTCTTCTGTTGAATGGGTTTTCTATGTTTGCGATTCATGGCTTCAGTCAATGCGGTACATTGCCCTAGAAGATGTTCAGCCATAAATACAATTTGTTCTTCATTTTGATGGGGAAGGTTACATAGCTTCGTTAAGCTTTGCTGGATTTCTTTGAGATAAAAACCGACGGTTTCAAAATCTTCGGTAAATAAAGTGCGGTTAAATTTAGCGTTGATTTTTTTATCAGAGTCAGCTTGATAGGCTTGTGTCAGTTGCTGTACTTTTTGCTCGAGTGTATTGAGTAATGATTGAATAGACATAAAAAAATCCCCGCATAATGAATGCAGGGATTATAACGATTAAAGGGTCATGGCTGCAATCCAACCGAATGCTAATAATGGGATGTTGTAGTGAATAAAGGTTGGTACAACAGAATCCCAAATGTGGTCGTGTTTGCCATCCATATTCAAACCGGATGTCGGACCAAGTGTGGAGTCAGAAGCCGGTGAACCCGCATCCCCTAATGCTGCCGCTACACCTACGATAGCCACTGTCGCAAGTGGTGAGAAACCAAAAGAGAGACAAAGTGGTACATAAATTGAGGTGATAATTGGCACGGTTGAGAAAGAAGAACCAATACCCATGGTAATCAATAACCCAACGAGTAGCATTAAGAATGCCGCAACGCCTTTGCTTTGAATTACACCGGTTGAAAGTGCATCAACTAGCTCTTTTACACCGCTTGTGGTATTAATCACATTGGCGAAACCAGAAGCCGCAATCATCACAAAGCCGATCATCGCCATTAAGCGTAAACCTTGTTGGAAAATGTCGTTACTTTCTTTGAGTTTGAAGATACCAAATGCACTGAAAATCACTAAACCGACTAGACCACCAATAATTGTAGAACTTGTGAAAAGCTGTGTGGCAAAAGTGGCGACGATAGCGACCGCACTTGCGGTAATTTGAATAGGTTTAATGTTAGCGATGTGTTGTTCAATTTCAGTTGTAGTTGGTTCTGCCGTTGTCACCACATACTCGCGAGGTTTGCGATAGGTAACAAATACGGCAGTGAATAAACCAAGAATCATACCCATAACAGGGATAAGCATAGCAAAAGAAACTTCACCTACACTGGTTTGTAAACCGAGTGGCGCACCAGCAAGATTGATATTTTTTACTAAAACGCTTTCGATAAAGATTTTCCCAAAACCGACAGGCAAGATCATATAAGTTGCGGTTAAACCAAAGGTAATAATACAAGCCACTGCACGACGATCTATTTTTAAACGATTAAAAATAGAAAGTAAAGGCGGCACTACAATTGGAATAAACGCAATGTGCACTGGAAGTAAGTTTTGGGATGAAATTGAGAATAAAAGCAAAATACCAAGCAGCGTATATTTAAACCAGGCTAAATTTTTACCGGTTGGTGCTTTATTCATTCGGGTAATAATTTTGTAGGCAAGTAAATCAGTGATGCCAGATTTTGAAATCGCAATGGCAAATGCACCGAGCATGGCATAGTTCATCGCTACTTCAGATCCTCCACCTAATCCGCCAGTAAATGCTTCAATGGTTTTACTTAAACCTAAGTCACCGCATAAGCCAGCGGTAAGGGCGGAAATCACCAGTGCGATAACCACGTTCACGCGCAGCAAGCTTAACGCCAGTAGCACGACAATTGAAATAACAACGGGATTCGATAGCATATTGTTGTTCCTTATTGATTAATTAAAAGAAAAAGGTCGCATAAAAGAAAATTGATTTAAGATTAAATGTCGCATAGTAATAAACTCCTGTAATTAATGATAAAACAAAACCCCTCGAAAGTTGCCTTCCGAGGGGTAAGATTTTTTGGATCTTTATCTTGTCAGCTTCGGAAGAAATCTTCCAAGCACGCCAACAGCCTGAAAGATTATTCAGTTGAATGACGATGATGGTGACGAAGGATAAAGTTCATTTGAAACTCTCTTATTTAGATAACTAAATTGAATTGGTTTTTAAAATACGGTAAACCGAAAACGATTGCAAGTCTTTTTTCTAAAAAATTTTGAAAATTAAAGTGCGGTCTGATTTTCAGTAGTTTTTCCCGTTTCATCGGTTTGAGCAATATGCGGGAAACCACCAAGATCTTTTAAGTGATTGACCATATAGCAGAATAATTCCGCAGTGCGCTCGGTGTCATATAGCGCAGAGTGTGCTTGTTTACCATCAAAAGGAATTTTTGCTGCTTGGCATGCTTTGACGAGCACTGTTTGTCCAAACATAAAACCGGCAAGTGTTGCGGTATCAAACATCCCGAAAGGGTGGAATGGATTACGTTTTACACCCGTACGTTCAGCAGCAGCCATCACGAAGCTTTGGTCAAAAGCCGCATTATGTGCCACGATAATAGAACGCTGACATTCAGAATCTTTTTGTCCTCGACGCACCATTTGGAACAATCCTGTGATGGCATCTAATTCAGATACGGCACCTCGCAATGGATTGTGAATATCAATCCCGTTAAATTTGAGTGATTCCGGATTAATATTCGCACCTTCAAATGGCTCAATATGAAAATGGCATTTTTGATCGGGGTGTAAATTGCCATTCTCATCCATTTTTAAGGTGATTGCCGCAAGTTCTAAAAGCGCATCTTTTTTGGCATCAAACCCAGCCGTTTCCACATCAATAATGACAGGAAAGTAGCCGCGAAACCGATTTTTTAATTGGTGGTGATAAGGAATTTCAGGTGTATCTGACACAATGTATTCCTTAATTCCCTAAAGCTGATTTTGCACTTTTATTTTCGATAAACTCGATCTTATAACCATCTGGATCTTCAACGAATGCAATCACGGTTGTGCCACCTTTAACAGGGCCAGCTTCGCGAGTTACTTTACCGCCATTAGCACGTACCGCTTCACAAGTTGCGTAAATATCATCTACACCAATAGCAATATGACCGTAAGCATTACCAAGATCATATTCAGTCACGCCCCAGTTGTATGTTAATTCAATTTCAGTTGCACTCTCACCATCCTCGTAACCTAAAAAGGCCAGTGAATATTTATACTCAGGGTTTTCACTTGTGCGTAATAAACGCATACCTAAAACGTCTTGATAAAATTTAATAGAGCGGTCTAAATCACCCACTCGAAGCATGGTGTGTAAAATTCTCATCTTATTATCCTTTTTTTATTGGGTTGGTCGGTATTATAACATAGAAATTTTTAAATAGACTTAGGACGTAATTTATCCCAGAAATTAGAGTCGTTTAAATAACGAAAATGAACTAATCATTTGGAGTGGTCGGAGCTCTGTTTCATATTCGGCTTTGGTAATCTGTTTCTCGTTGTAGTGGCCTAGCTATTACAAGGATACGACAAGTTGTAAATTATTATAGGAGAACAAAGATGTTTTCATTCTTAAAAGCATCTCCTCCAGCACCAAGAATTGAAAGTTCTAGAACAGATGCCGAGTATAAAAAATTACGTTGGCAGGTATTTGCTGGAGTATTTATCGGGTATGCGGCTTATTATCTTATCCGCAAAAACTTTTCTTTAGCAATTCCTTATCTTATTGATGAATATGGCTTTACTAAAGCTGATTTAGGTACAGTTGGGGTAGCGTTATCACTGGCTTACGGTTTTAGTAAGTTCATTATGGGGAATATTTCTGACCGAAGTAATCCTAAATATTTTATTACTATTGGTTTATTAGGTTCTGCATTAGTGAGCTTAATTTTCGGTTTAGTACCAGGCGTGCTTTCTTCTATTCCATTGATGATTGTGTTAGCTGCATTAAATGGCTGGTTCCAAGGAATGGGATATCCACCAGGTGCAAAAACAATGACCAACTGGTTCTCGGTTTCTGAACGTGGTGTTTGGTGGAGCTGGTGGAACGTATCGCATAACTTAGGTGGTGGTTTAATTGGTCCATTAGCGATCCTCGGTTTATCGATTTTCAGCGTATGGCAATCTTTATTCTATTTACCAGCCTTAATCGCGATTGTATTGGCATTCATCATGTTCTATTTAATGCGCGATACTCCAGAATCACAAGGGTTACCACCGGTAGATGAATGGAAAGGTGAAAAAATCGTAGAGAAAGTCGAATCGGCTCACACGCTTTCTTCTAAAGATATTTTTATGAAATACATCATTAATAATAAGTTCTTATGGGCGATTGCACTTGCGAACGTATTTGTGTATTTCATTCGTTATGGCATCATTGACTGGGCACCAACGTATCTAAAAGAAGTGAAACACTTCTCTGTAGACAAACAAAGTTGGGCGTATTTCCTTTACGAATATGCAGGTATCTTTGGTATGCTTGCTAGTGGTTATTTGAGTGATAAAGTCTTCAAAGGTCACCGTGCACCGCCGATGTTATTATTCCTAACCGGTGTATTAATCGCGATTATTGTTTATTGGAAAAACCCAGAAGGAAATCCACTCGTAGATAATATTTGTCTTGTAGCTATCGGTTTCTTAATTTATGGTCCAGTAATGATGATCGGGCTTCAAGCGGCAGACCTTGTACCACGTGTGGCAACTGGTACAGCGACAGGTCTAACCGGGCTATTCGGTTACTTATTAGGTTCTGCGAGTGCAGGCTATGTAATGGGCAAATTGGTCGACTTATTTGGCTGGGATGGTGGTTTTTATGCCTTGATCGTTTCTTGCTTCTTAGGATTTGGTTTCATTGCTTTTACCTTACTCCATAAGCCGAATGCAGCGTAATAAATATTATTTTACCTAAATTAAAATGTGGCTAAATTGTATTATTTAGCCACATTTTTTTGTTATTTATTTACCTGACTATTATGCTAAGATAATACGAATATTTTTATAAAAAGGAAAAATGAATGAATACAACTGGCCTTTTTAATCTTTCTTGGCAACGTTATTTAAATTTACTGTTTTTATTATTAACCGTGGGATTTTTAACGAGTGGAGTCGTCACGTTAATTGCAGCCAATTTAGATTATTTTTCTGATTTAGCCAAAATTTATGGCTTACAAACACTGCTTGTGGTGACAGTGA
>JAWHBY010000036.1:0-20340 GCA_032568935.1 Parahaemophilus parainfluenzae | reverse complement strand
CAAAACACGGCAAAGCGATGTTTTGACCATTGCATTGTTTTATCATACATCGCACCAAAAATATTCATTCACTTATCCTTTATTGCTTCAATAGGGAAAATTCTTTTCAAAACGGCACATTATTCACTTTCCAGCCAATCTTGTAAAGCAGCAATTGACTGATGAGCCGTAAGATCCGCTTGAATTGGCGTAATTGAAACATAACCATTTTTTACCGCATGGAAATCCGTGCCTTCACCATCATATTCTGGCAAGCCTGACGGGCCAATCCAATAGATATGTTCACCTCGAGGATCCTTTTGTTTAATCACTTCCGCTGCAGAGGTGCGATAGCCTAAATGGCAGACTTTAATGCCTTTGAGTTCTTCGTAAGGCAAATCTGGTACATTAATGTTAATCACTTCGCGTTTATTCAATAATTGAGGATGCAATTTGGGAATCAAATCACACACCACGCGAGCCGCTGTTTCATAATGCAAACGACCATCTAAAGAGACGGCAATAGCAGGCAACCCTAAATGGCGGCCTTCCAATGCTGCAGCTAAGGTGCCTGAATACAAGGTATCATCACCCATATTACAGCCTGCATTAATACCTGATACCACAAGATCCACTTGTCCTGATAAAAAACCGTTTAATGCCAAATGCACACAATCAGCCGGTGTGCCATTTACGCAATAATCACCACTGTCTAAATGACGTGGGCGAAGCGGCTCAACAAGCGTTAATGAGCTTGATGCCGCGCTACGATTACGATCGGGCGCAACAATCACCACATCGGCAATTTTGCGTAATTCTTTTGCTAAAACTTGAATTCCTTCGGCGTGAAAACCGTCATCATTGCTGACTAAAATTCGCATTATTCTTCTTCCTTAATATTCACTAACTCTCGCACCAATGCAGTGGCATAGCTCCCCGCCGGCAAATAAAATGAGAGCTTCAATCCTTCTTCAACAAACGTCCAATGAAAATCTTTTGCCTGCATTAATAAAGGGCGGCGAGCGGCTTTCATTCTTTCTTGTTTCATTAATTCTTGGAAAACCTGATGTTCCAAAACCACTTGATTTTCGACCGCACTTGCAGATAAATTTTCTTCGCCAATTAAAGGCGCAGTGAGCAAAATATCTTGTTCGTTCAAACGTTGCTGTAAGACCACTAAATCTTCATTTTCATCAGCCTTAAACCAACTGTGCGATCCGTTTAATTGCACAATATCGTCTCTTAGAACCTGATCTGCCACATTTTGTTCAATTCGTTCTGCTACAACTAAATTAAAAATTTCGCTGCGAGCGGCGGAAAGATAAAAACTGCGTTTTTTACGATCTTTGACCTTAATCTCCCCTTTCGCCCAACGAATCGCTTGGGTCAGATTATGACCATCACGCCCAAAACGTTGTTCAGTGAAGTAGTTAGGGAAACCATATTTCGCCACAAAATTTAAGCGTTCATTCAACTCATCACTTTCTTTTGCACCGCGCAATAAAATCTCGAAGGCATTTCCTTGAAGACTACCCGTACGAATTTTACGATTGTGGCGAGTGACGTCTAAAATCTCGACGCCTTCCAACTGAAATTGGCTAAAATCTGGCGTTTCCTTCCCCGGTATTTGCAAACAAAACCATTGTTCCGTAATGCCATGACGATCTTTCAAACCGGCATACCCCATATTTCGCTCAGAAATGCTTGCGAACTTGGCAAGTTTTTCACCCACAAACAATGTATTGCAATCCGTTTTACGGATTTTTACCGCCACAAATTCGCCTTCGCCTGACATTTCATAGCCCAGATCTTCTTTAACAATAAAATCAGCGAACTCTTGCTTTAAAAGTGCGGTTGTTTTTGGTGGTGTTTTTAAGGTGAAATAAGGGAGATGTTTGACCATTTTTTCGTTCTAAAATAAGAAAGCCCAACTTTTTCGCTGCAATAAATAGCGTGTTCAGCTGGGCATGTTAAGCACAATTTATTCGCGCAGAATTTTAACCTTTCCGCCTCTTCAAGGCAAACTGAAATGAGCATAAATTTTTAGCGACATTTTCATCTTTATCCCCTACAATGACCGCACTTTTTCTGACAAAAGGAATGCCTTATGACGAACTTTAACGAACTCCAAGAAGAAACCCGTGAAATCATTACGGATTTATTAAATGACGGCAGCGATCCGGATGCCCTTTATATTATCGAACATCACATCGCTCATTATGATTTTGATACCTTAGAAAAAATTGCCGTGGATGCTTTCAAAGCGGGCTATGAAGTGTCAGAAGCAGAAGAATTTGAAGATGAAAGTGGCAAGGTGATTTTCTGTTTTGACATCATCAGTGAAGTGGAATTAAAACCTGAAATTATCGATGCACAACAAAAAGAAATTTTACCATTAGTCGAAAAATACAAAGGCATTTATGATGGCTGGGGCACGTATTTTGAAGATCCGAATGCAGAGGACGATGAATACGGCGATGACGGCGAATTTTTTGACGATGAAGATGTCGAAGACGACAACGAACGTTTACATTAATAATAACAAAGGGCGTGTTAAACCGCCCTTAATTTTTATCTTACCCAAATAGGAATGAAAAAATGAAACTTAAAGCACTTTCTTTGGCATTACTTGCCTTACCTATCACTTCTTTTGCTTCAGAACTTGTATCTCATCAACCAACTGATGTTAGCTTTAGTGTTGAAGCAGAAAAAGAAGTAGAACGTGATTTATTGCAAGTCTCCCTTTTTTACCAAGCAGAAGGCAATGATTTATCCGCGCTCAATAAAACCATGGCGGAAAAAATGAATAAAGCCATTGATCTCGCGAAAGCACAAAGTGCGGTTGAAATTAAGGACAACTCTCGTAATACATGGATTCGCTATGATAATAAAGGCAAACAACAAGGCTGGATTGCGCGTGCAGAATTAACCTTAGAAAGTAAAGATTCTCAAGTGTTATCAACATTAGTGCACGAATTAGATGGCGTATTAGCCATTGATCGCGTAAGCGCATCTGTTTCACGTGAGAAATTAAATAGCTTAGAAAAAGAATTAACCAAAGAAGCTTTAGCGAAAGTTAAAGATAAAGCCCTATTAATTCAAGAATCTTTACAGATGAAAGGTTATCACACACAAAGCCTTGACGTGTCTTCTGCCAATGATTCCGCGAATGATTTTCGCCCTTATGCGGCAGGGGCAATGATGGCAAAAAGCTTCTCTTACTCGGATGAAAAAGATGAAACTTACACTCAAAGTGGAAAAGAGAAAATTAAAGTCAGTGTGAATGCGCGAATTGCATTGCTTAAAGAATAATTTTCTATACAATGAACGACGATTTTTTTAATAAGGAAAACAATATGAAAGTAGCAAAAAATACGGTTGTGAGTATCGCTTACCAAGTACGTACTCAAGACGGTGTATTAGTTGATGAAGCACCAGCAAATCAACCATTAGAATATTTACAAGGCCACAATAACTTAATCATTGGTCTTGAAAATGCCTTAGAAGGTAAAGAAGTTGGCGACAAATTTGAAGTGCGTGTTCAACCAGAAGAAGGCTACGGCGAATACAATGAAAACATGGTTCAACGTGTACCAAAAGAGGTATTCCAAGGCGTTGATGAAGTGGTGGTTGGTATGCGTTTCTTAGCAGATACAGATATCGGCCCAGTTCCTGTTGTGATCACTGAAGTGGATGGCGATGAAGTGGTGGTTGATGGTAACCACATGTTAGCGGGTCAAGAATTACACTTCACTGTTGAGGTTGTTGGCATCCGTGAAGCAACATTAGAAGAAATTGCTCACGGTCACGTACATGGCGCACATGATCACCACCACCATCATGATGACGAAGATGGTCACGGTTGTGGTTGCGGCGGTCACGGTCATCACCACCATGATCACGATCATGGGCACGACGGTTGCTGTGGCGGTGGTCATAAACACGATCATGATCACGGACACGGTCATGGCGGCTGTGGTTGCGGCGGTCACTAATCTTAATCTAGAAATAAAACTAGAGATAAAAAAAGTGCGGTTAAAAATAACCGCACTTTTTCTTTATCTAAACTTTCATTACAGAATGAATCGACTTAAATCTTCATTCTCAATCACTTCGCCTAATGCCTCAATCACATAGGCCGCATCAATATTCACGGTTTGTCCGTTCATATCGCTCGCATCAAATGAGATTTTATCCATTAAACGTTCCATAACAGTATGTAAACGTCTTGCACCGATATTCTCCGTTTTTTCATTCACTCGGAATGCGGCTTCGGCAATTTTCTTAATGGCATCTTGTGTAAATTCAATGCTCACGCCTTCTGTCGCCATAAGCGCTTTATATTGCTCCGTTAAAGACGCATTTGGCTCAGTTAGAATACGCTCAAAATCTTCTGCTGTTAATGCTGATAATTCAACACGAATCGGTAAACGACCTTGCAACTCTGGGATTAAATCCGATGGACGCGCCACTTGGAATGCACCCGATGCAATAAAGAGAATATGATCGGTTTTCACCATCCCGTGTTTGGTATTAACCGTTGAACCTTCCACTAATGGCAATAAGTCACGTTGCACACCTTCACGTGAGACATCCGCACCACTGTATTCGCCTTTTTTACAGATCTTATCGATCTCATCAATAAACACGATACCGTTTTGCTCAACGGCATCAATAGCTTTTTGTTTCAATTCTTCTGGATTAATCAATTTGGCTGCTTCATCGTCAATTAAGGTTTTTAATGCATCCTTAATTTTCATTTTGCGTTTTTTAGTTTTATCCGAACCCAGACTTTGGAACATAGATTGCAACTGATTGGTCATTTCTTCCATGCCTGGAGGTGCCATGATTTCCACGCCCATTGACACGCCCGCAGACACATCAATTTCTATTTCTTTATCGTCTAATTGACCTTCACGTAATTTTTTACGGAACGCTTGGCGAGTGCTGCTGTTGGTATCGTGGTTTTCGACTTCACCCCATTGATTTTTCGGTGGTGGCAATAATGCATCTAAAATACGATCTTCCGCTGCATCTTCTGCTTTCGCACGATTTTTCGCAATTTCTTGTTGGCGAACTAATTTCATCGCACTGTCCGTTAAATCACGGATAATGGAATCCACTTCTTTCCCCACATAGCCCACTTCGGTGAACTTGGTTGCTTCCACTTTAATGAATGGCGCATTGGCTAATTTTGCAAGGCGACGCGCAATCTCGGTTTTCCCCACACCCGTTGGCCCAATCATTAAAATATTTTTAGGGGTCACTTCATGACGAAGTGGCTCTTGCAACTGCATTCTTCTCCAACGGTTACGTAATGCGATCGCAACTGCTCTTTTCGCCTCTTTTTGGCCGATAATATGTTGATCTAATTCGGAAACAATTTCACGAGGGGTCATTTCAGACATAATTTTTCCTTATTTATTCGGTAATTCTTCGATAGTGAAATTTGTATTGGTAAACACGCAAATATCACCGGCAATTTTTAAAGATTTTTCCACAATTTCACGAGCTGATAAATCAGTATTTTCCACCAACGCACGGGCTGCCGATAATGCATAGTTACCGCCGGAACCAATGGCTAAAATCTGATCGGCTTCCGGTTGCACCACATCACCAATACCGGTAATGATTAAACTTTCTTTTTCATCCGCTACAATCAGCATTGCTTCTAACTTGCGTAACGCACGATCGGTTCGCCAATCTTTGGCTAATTCTACAGCAGCTTTTAACAAATGCCCTTGATGCATTTCTAATTTACGTTCGAATAATTCAAATAAGGTGAACGCATCAGCTGTGCCGCCTGCGAAACCGGCTAAAACTTTGCCATTATATAAACGGCGTACTTTACGGGCATTCCCTTTCATCACTGTATTGCCTAGTGAAACCTGTCCATCGCCCCCAACAACCACTTGGCCATTACGACGTACGCTTACAATTGTTGTCATTCTTTTTATCCTTCTTTTAAGAAAAGTTATACGCTATATGGCGATCGATTCCACCAAATTCAAGGGGAAATTTTTCTTTGATGCTTTATTAAACAAACATCTCAAAAAAATGTGACAAAGATCACTTTTTTAAATAGCAAACGATTGCTATTATTTCACTCCTTTATTTTAAAGGAATATGATTTGTTACAAGTAAAACAAACTACTTAATGAGGAAAACATGAAAAATTTACTTAAACTTTCTGCCATTGCAATTTTAGCCGCAAGCGCAGTCTCTACTTTTGCATCAAACAAAGAACCTTACACAGAACAAGGTACGAATGCTCGTGAAATGACAGAGCAAAAACCGATTCACTGGATCTCTGTTGAGCAGTTGAAAAAAGAATTAGAAGGCAAAGCACCAATTAATGTGAGCTTCGACATTGACGATACTGTACTTTTCAGCAGCCCTTGTTTCTATCACGGCCAAGAAAAATACTCTCCAGGTAAAAATGATTACTTAAAAAATCAAGATTTCTGGAATGAAGTGAATGCAGGTTGTGACCAATATTCCATTCCAAAACAAATTGCGGTGGATTTAATTAATATGCACCAAGCACGTGGTGACCAAATTTATTTTATTACCGGTCGTACAGCTGGTGATAAAGATGGTGTGACACCTGTGCTACAAAAAGCCTTTAATATTAAAGATATGCACCCTGTAGAATTCATGGGCGGTCGCAAACTTCCAACTAAATATAACAAAACACCGGGTATTATTGAGCACAAAGTGAGTATTCACTATGGTGACAGTGATGACGATATTCTCGCGGCAAAAGAAGCGGGTATTCGTGGTATTCGTTTAATGCGTGCAGCAAACTCAACTTACCAACCAATGCCAACCCTTGGTGGGTATGGTGAAGAAGTATTGATTAACTCAAACTACTAATCTTCCTAAAAAAGTGCGGTTATTTTTGACCGCACTTTTCTTATCTAATTAACAATCTTAATTTTTAAAAAGTTTCTGGGAATATGCTAAAATTTTTGTGTTTCTAGGAGCCTATTTATGTCAGAACTCACGTCTAATCAATATTTAATCATCATTGCCGTACTGCTTTTTATCAGCATTGTGATGCTTTTTCTATTAAGCCGCAGCAAACGAGATACACAAGAATTACAACAAGATATCAATAAAACCATCGGCGATTACAACCAATTAGCTGAACGTTTTGATTCCTTAAGTGCAGTCAAAAATCAACTAGAACAACAAGCCGTTAAAGCACAAACTCATGCAGAAGGCTTGCAAACCCGCCTTAATGAACGTGATGAAAAAATCCAATATTTAGAAAAAGAATTGGATGAAGAACAACTCCGCCACGATCAAATCGGCGGGCAAATCACTGCATTAAAAGAACGCTTTGGGATAGCATCGGCACAAGCAGAAAGCTTACAATGTCAATTACAACAAGCGCAAGAAAATGTGCTGCGAAAAGAACAAGAGCAGCAAAAAACACAGGAAAAATTGACTGCACTTTCACAAGAATTAACGGAGCTCAAAACCACCCTTTCCGAAAAAGAAAAGCATTTTGCTGAACAGCAACAGCATATTGAGCAATCCAAACAACAACTAGGCGTGGAATTCCAAAATCTAGCTAACCGTATTTTGGAAGAAAAAAGCCAATCCTTTAATCAAACCAATCAAACGGCATTGGAAACGCTGTTGAAACCTTTCCGTGAGCAAATTGAAGGCTTTCAAAAACGAGTGAATGAAATCCATTCAGAATCCGTAAAAGGTAATGCGGGTTTAGAAGCGGAAATCAAAAAGGTGTTGGAAATTGGCTTAAATATGTCGCGAGAAGCTAATAATTTAACCTCTGCACTAAAAGGGGAAAAGAAAACCTTAGGCAATTGGGGAGAAATACAACTTGAGCGCGCACTTCAGTTGGCTGGCTTGATTGAAAACGTGCATTACAGCGCACAAGCGCATTTTAAAGATGAACAAGGCGGTCGAAACTATCCTGATTTTGTGCTCAATTTGCCCGATGAGAAAAACATCATCATTGATAGCAAAATGTCATTGAATGCTTACGAAAGTGCGGTCAATTCTGAGGATGAATTTGAACGTGAGCGTTTACTAAGGGAGCATATTAAAGCGCTGAAAAATCACATTGATGACTTGCACCGCAAGGATTACAGCAATTTGATTGGCATGCGCAGCCCTAATTTTGTCTTGATGTTCATCGCTGTGGAACCCGCTTACATTGAAGCCTTAAAATTAGACCCAAGTCTGTTTAATTATGGGTATGAGAAAAATGTCATTATGGTTTCACACACGACCCTCATGCCAATTCTACGCACGGTGGCGAATTTATGGCGTATCGAACGCGGCAATGCCGAAGCCAAAGAAATCGCAGAGAAAGCAGGCGAAATTTATAACCAAATATGCTTGGTGGCAGAACGGTTGAGCAAACTGGGCAATACCCTTTCCACCGTAAGCAATCAATATAACAGTACCGTTACCGCTCTTGTAGGGCAACAAGGTTTAGTGGGAAAAGTGGAGCGTTTTAAAGACTTGTCAGCAAAGGCTAACAAGACTATGCCAAACATTGAATTAATCAATAATGACGTAGATTTAACGCGTCTATCTCTTATCACTAACGAGAACGGGGTAAAATGAAGTATATCTGTTGAATTTTTCTTTAAAAGCGGCTATTTTCTTGCCGCTTTTTTATTTCAATTTTTATTTGTAGGACAATTTATGGCTATGGAACAAAAAGAAATCACGGATCCATATGTAAAATATAACGAACAAACCAGTTTTCTAAGCAAAACAATTTTTGCAAGTCGCTGGCTACAAGTGCCTATTTACTTAGGTTTAATTGTCGTGCAAGGCATCTATGCTTACAAGTTTATGAAAAACTTGTGGTACCTTTTAACCAATGTTAATGAAATGGATGCGGATACCATTATGCTCGCTGTACTCAATCTCATTGATGTAGTGATGATTGCTAACTTATTAGTAATGGTAACATTAGGTGGTTATGAGATTTTCGTTTCAAAACTTCGTACGAAAAATCATCCCGATCAACCTGAATGGATGAGTCATGTGAATGCAACTGTGCTGAAAGTTAAACTTTCCATGTCAATTATCAGTATTTCGTCGATTCACTTATTGCAAACCTTTGTGAATGCCTCAAAAATTCCTGAAAAAACGATTATGTGGGAAGTGATTATTCATTTTTCTTTCTTGATTTCGGCAATTGCAATGGCTTATACCGACAAAATTCTCTACAGTACAAGTCATAAAAATCATTAGTACACAAAGTGCGGTCAAAATTGACCGCACTTTTGTTTTCTAAAACTCATCTTGATGTTTAAATTTTAATAAATCTCGACGTTCTTTTTTATTTGGACGACGATCAGGATGTGGCATCGAAAGTGCATTATTTTTTCTTGCCCATGCCATTTCTTCGCGTTTTTTCACACTCTGTA
Source organism: Parahaemophilus parainfluenzae (assembly GCA_032568935.1). Lineage (GTDB taxonomy): Bacteria > Pseudomonadota > Gammaproteobacteria > Enterobacterales > Pasteurellaceae > Haemophilus_D > Haemophilus_D parainfluenzae_AE. The sequence continues at coordinate 10,942 of JAWHBY010000036.1, read as the reverse complement.
CTGTTTCTTGGTAAAGCAATTGTGCTTCAGGTGCACCACGACGTTGATCGATCAACGCAATCACTTCAATTTCTTTTTCATCATTGCCTTGGCGAAGTTTAATCATCGCCCCGATTTCTACATTTTTACTTACTTTGGCACGCTGACCGTTGTAATGGACCTTGCCCCCTTCAATCATCGCTTTCGCAATGCTACGGGTTTTATAAAAACGCGCCGCCCAAAGCCATTTATCTAATCGTACTTCGTTATTTTCAGCCATAACTCTTCCTATTTCTCTCACTTTGCGTATGATGAGCCAATGACAAGATAATAGGGCTAATATCATGAAAAAACAACTTCCACACATTCTCTCCCTTTCTACGGTAGCAAAATCCCGTTTGTTTGAAATTCAAGCTGTCGAACTCAAATTCTCCAATGGAATTGACCGCACTTATGAACGTTTTCGCCCTTTCAATCGAGATTCCGTGATGGTAATTGCGATTGATGGTGAAGATTTACTTCTTGTTCGTGAATACGCGGTAGGAACAGAACAACATGAGTTAGGCTTTGTAAAAGGTGGAATGGATATGGGAGAAACGCCCGAACAAAGTGCCAATCGAGAATTACAGGAAGAAATTGGCTTCGGCGCAAAAAAATGGACATTTTTACGTACCATGAAAATCAATCCACAAATTATGGGGCATAAAATGCACGTTTTATTAGGCGAAGATCTGTATCCAAATCAACTAGAAGGCGATGAGCCTGAACCATTAGAAATCGTGCGTTATCCTTTATCTCAACTTGACGCGCTGTTGATGAGCGATGAATTTAATGAGGCAAGAAACTTAACCGCACTTTATACATTGCGAGATTATTTAAAAAAACGTCAATAAATCGAATAGATTTAAATAAATTCAAATTATAAATACTTCACTTTAAATAAAACTTGAATAAGTTTCATTTTTTTGAGAATGTATGGAAATTTTAAAAAATAGGAAAAACCATGCTTCATAACAACTTAAAAGAATTAACCTTCCGAGGAATGTTTCTTGGTGCATTAATCACCGTGATATTTACCGCATCTAATGTTTATTTAGGGCTTAAGGTAGGGATGACATTTGCCTCCTCCATTCCAGCTGCTGTAATCTCTATGGCAATATTAAAATTCTTCAATGATTCCAGTATCTTAGAAAATAATATGGTGCAAACTCAAGCTTCATCAGCGGGAACATTATCTTCTGTTATTTTCGTTCTTCCGGGCCTATTAATGATGGGTTACTGGCAAGAATTCCCATTCTGGCAAACTGTGCTTATCTGTGCCTCCGGTGGTACCTTGGGTGTATTATTCACCATCCCGTTACGTCGTGCGATGGTCGTAAACAGCGACTTACCTTATCCTGAAGGTATCGCGGCAGCTGAAATCTTAAAAGCTGGCAACAATAACGAAAGTGATAGTGGTGTGAAAGATATTGCTTACGGCGGTATTTTCGCGGCAACTGTTGCATTCTTCACCAACGCATTGCGTATCATGTCTGATAGCGCAAGTGCATGGTTCTCCAACGGCAAAGCCGTTTTCCAATTACCGATGGGTTTCTCTCTTGCATTAGTAGGTGCGGGTTACTTAATCGGTATTGTAGGAGGTCTTGCGATGTTATTCGGTACATTCCTTGCATGGGGTGTAGCGGTACCTTATTTCACTGCAACAGGTGATATGCCAACTGATGCCTCTATTATTAGCTATGCCATGGCCGAATGGAAAACTAAAGTTCGCTTTATGGGTGTAGGTACTATCGGTATTGCAGCGATTTGGACATTATTAATCCTTCTCAAACCAATGATTGAAGGGATGATTCACTCTTTCCGCATGTTAAAAGGCTCACAAGCTGAATCAGAACATCACATTGATATCGACTTATCACCCAAAACTATCCTTTATATTTTATTGGCGACTGTGGTGTTAATTGTGATTTCCTTATATCACTTCGTTGCTGCGGCACCAATTTCTGCTGAACTCGCCGTTTTATTAGTGGTGGTTTGTACTCTACTTGCTGTATTAATTGGTTTCTTCGTCGCAGCGGCATCGGGTTATATGGCGGGATTAGTTGGTTCATCCTCTAGCCCAATTTCAGGTATTGGGATTATTTCCGTGATCGTGATTTCACTTGTTTTGGTAACAATTGGTAAAAGCAGTGGCTTATTTGAAACTGCAGATGGTCAAAAATTCTTAACCGCATTAACCTTGTTTACCGCATCGATCGTATTAACTACAGCAACGATTTCAAACGATAACTTGCAAGACTTAAAAACCGGTCTTCTAGTTGAAGCCACCCCTTGGAGACAACAGGTTGCATTGATTATCGGTTGTTTCGTTGGTGCGTTAGTGATTGCGCCAGTATTAGAAATTTTATACCACGCTTATGGCTTCACGGGTGCATTACCGCGTCCAGACATGGACCCAACGCAAGCGCTTTCTGCACCGCAAGCGACCATTATGACCACCATCTCGCAAGGTATTTTTACCAACCATTTAGAATGGACTTACATTTTAACTGGTGTGGGGTTAGGTATTGTATTGATTATTGTGGATGCATTTATACGTAAAACCACCAATAGTCGTTTTGCATTACCGGTACTAGCAGTAGGGATTGGTATTTACCTTCCTCCATCAATCAATATGCCAATTGTGATAGGAGCGGTAATGGCATGGCTTATCACTCGCAATATTAGGAGCTATGCAAAACGCACTAACAATACTGAAGTGGAGAAAAAAGCAGAACGTTTCGGTACACTTTTTGCAGCTGGTTTAATTGTGGGGGAAAGCTTAATGGGCGTAATTTTAGCTTTCATTATCGCAGCCTCAGTGACATCAGGCGGCTCTGAAGCACCATTAGCCTTAGAATTAGAAAACTGGGATAATATGGGTGAATTACTTGGTCTTGCCGTATTCATCTTTGGTATTTTTGTTTTCATTTCTCGCGTATTACGTGCGAAGAGATCAAAATAACAGATGAAAATAGGCTATCTTCGGATAGCCTATTACAGGAGTATAAAATGTCAACTCAATCCCCCTATTTGAATGCAATTATTCTCTTTCCACTTATTACACAAGTGATTGGAAGTAGTATAGCTTATGTTGTTTTTGAATTAGACTATTACCGAGAAGGCTATTTTGACTCAGCCTTATTCGGTTTTTTTTTGACATTTTGGTTATTCACCGTACCCACAATCATTATTGCCTATTTTACTAAACGCTGTGGTTACCTTCGATATCAATGGAAAAAAATCCTCTTTCTCTCGTTTATTATTGTTTTTTGTTACTGGAGTACAGGTAATTTGATAATAGCTCCCAATACAAAATACCTTACTGATCGAGCATTATTCGTACTTAGCGGTTCTATTATTATGACAATCTATACAATCATTATCCTGCCACTGCTATTGCCTAAATCAAAGTAGAAAATAAGCATGCTATTATCTCAATCTCTTCTCGATCAAATCCTTAAACTCGCCAATGAAGCAGGAAAACATTTAGCTCGTTTTTACCAACAGGATGTGAAAATACAAACTAAATCGGATAATACCCCTGTCACGGAAGCAGATTTATTTGTCAGCCAATTTTTAATCGAAAAACTGACCGCACTTTTCCCTGATATTCCTGTTCTTTCAGAGGAAAACTGCAATATTCCCTTTAAACAACGCCAAACTTGGCAAACCTATTGGTTGATCGATCCCCTTGATGGCACACAGCAATTTATTAATCGCACTGATCAATTTTCAGTTTTAATCACTCTGGTACAACACAACAAACCTATACTTGGCGTCATTCACTTTCCTATTCTAAATATCACTTATTACGCAATGAAAGGTTTTGGGGCATTCAAACAAAGTAACAAAGAGATAACACGCTTACAGCCAAGAAAAATTGATCTTACAAAACCGTTAAAAATCGCCGTTGGCGCGACCACTTCACAAGAAAAAGTACGGTCAATTTTAACGAAGAATTTGTTATGCAAATTTACGGTGGTCGGTTCTAGTAGTTTAAAAAGTGGTTTAGTCGCAGAAGGAACCGTTGATTGCTATATTCGCCTCGGTAAAACCGGTGAATGGGACACGGCAGGTTCTGAAATTTTATTAGCTGAAATCAATGGCGGAATTTTCGATCCACACTTTCAGCCACTCACCTATAACCAGCGTGAAAGTTTAATTAATCCAAACTTTGTGATGGTGTCAGATAATACACAAAATTGGGCATCTGTCTTTCAATTTAATTGATTGGTTCGATTGGTAAAGTGCAGTAATATATTGCATTATTTAAAAAAACTACTCGGAACAATAAGGAATAATATGCAAAGTAATAATAACTGTATCGTGATTTTTGGTGCTTCCGGTGATTTGACTCACCGTAAACTCATTCCAGCACTTTATAATCTGTTCAAATTTGGTCGTTTAAACAAATTTTCTGTATTGGGTGTCGCGCGTTCAGAATTAAACGATGATACTTTCCGTGAAAAAATGCGTGAAGCGCTACTTGAAACAGAAGAAACCACGCCAGAAACGCTAGACGCTTTTTGTAGCCATCTCTATTATCAAGCCGTAAATACATCTGATGCAGCCGATTACGGTAAATTAGTACCTCGTTTAGAAGAATTACATACTAAATATCAAACGAATGGCAACACCCTTTACTATATGTCCACACCACCAAGCTTATATGGTGTAATTCCAGAATGTCTTGCGGCTCATGGTTTAAACGAAGAAAAAGACGGTTGGAAACGTATTATTGTCGAAAAACCTTTTGGTTACGATGAAAAAACCGCACAAGAACTCGACGTCCAAATTCATCGTTTCTTTGAAGAACATCAGATCTATCGTATCGACCATTATCTTGGTAAAGAAACCGTACAAAACTTACTTGTTTTACGCTTCTCAAATGGGTGGTTTGAGCCTCTTTGGAACCGTAATTTCATTGATTATGTGGAAATTACCGGTGCTGAATCAATTGGTGTAGAAGAGCGTGGTGGTTATTATGATGGCTCCGGTGCAATGCGTGATATGTTCCAAAACCACTTATTACAAGTTTTAGCCATGGTAGCAATGGAACCGCCCGCAATCATTAATGCGAACTCAATGCGTGATGAAGTGGCCAAAGTTATGCACTCTTTACGTCCATTAACGCAAGATGACGTTGAGCATAACTTAGTGCTTGGTCAATACACCGCAGCCGAAATTGATGGCAAAGAAGTCAAAGGCTATTTACAAGAAAAAGGCGTTCCAGCTAATTCTCGCACTGAAACCTTTATGGCATTACGTTGCGAAATCGAAAACTGGCGTTGGGCGGGCGTACCTTTCTATGTGCGTACAGGGAAACGCTTACCGGCACGTGTGACGGAAATTGTAATTCATTTTAAAACTACTCCGCACCCTGTATTCAGCCAAAATGCACCAGAAAATAAATTGATCATTCGTATTCAGCCTGATGAAGCCATTTCAATGCGTTTTGGCTTGAAAAAACCAGGTGCAGGCTTTGAAGCAAAAGAAGTATCAATGGATTTCCGTTATGCCGATTTAGCCGATGAGCAAGTGCTAACAGCTTATGAACGCTTATTGCTTGATGCGATGAAAGGCGATGCGACACTCTTTGCGCGTACTGACGCGGTACACGCCGCATGGAAATTCGTTCAACCGATTTTAGACTACAAAGAAACGGGCGGCCGAGTTCATGAATATGAAGCCGGCACTTGGGGACCAGTTGCTGCTGAAAAACTCATTGCGAAAAGCGGTCGCGTATGGCGTAAACCAAGCGGTAAAATGAAGAAAAAGGTTTAGTCATCAATATCTCGCCTTCTTCAATGAATAGAAGAAGGCTTATCACCGAATAGAGAGAAACAAACATGAACACCATTACCTTCCCAACGGCTCAGCATGCTGTTGAAAAGATTGCTCAAGAATTTGTGATTTATAGCCAATTAAATCACCCTGTGCATATTTCTCTTTCTGGCGGTTCAACGCCTAAGCTGTTATTCAAAACTTTAGCCAAAGCGCCTTATACCGAACAAATCAACTGGAAGAATCTGCATTTTTGGTGGGGTGATGATCGCATGGTTCCACCAACAGATTCAGAAAGCAACTACGGTGAAGTACAAAAACTCTTATTCGATCATATTCAAATTCCTGCAGAAAATATCCACCGAATTCGTGGCGAAAATGAACCGCACTTTGAATTAAAACGCTTTGAAGAAGAATTAAGTGCGGTCATTTCAAACGGTGTTTTTGATTGGATCATTTTAGGTATGGGGACTGACGGTCATACGGCTTCTCTCTTCCCACATCAAACTAATTTTGATGATGAAAACCTTGCTGTCATTGCAAAACACCCTGAAAGTGGTCAAATTCGCATTTCTAAAACAGCCAAACTCATTGAACAAGCCAAACGCATTACCTACTTAGTCACTGGCGAAAGCAAAGCAGACATTTTAAAAGAAATCCAAACGACTCCTGCAGAAAACCTTCCTTACCCTGCAGCCAAAATTAAAGCAAAAAATGGGGTAACAGAATGGTATTTGGATAAAGCGGCGGCGAAATTGCTATAACAAGTTGAGTATCAAATATCATAGGATTGCAAAATGATAGACTACAAAGTGAATGAACCAATTTCAGTTAAACAATTTATTGAATTGTTAAATAAAACAACGCTTGGGGCACGCCGTCCGTTAGAGGATGAAAAACGCGTCGCGGCAATGTTGCATCATGCGGATTTATTAGTGACCGCTTGGGATGGTGAACAATTAGTGGGCGTGGCACGTTCCGTGACGGATTTTGCCTATTGCTGTTATTTATCTGATTTAGCGGTTGATGAACAATATCAAAAACAAGGTATCGGCTTGCAGTTAATTGAACACACTAAACAAGCCTTACATCCACAAGCCAAAATTGTGCTTTTATCTGCTCCACAAGCTGTGGATTACTATCCGCATATTGGATTTACTCAGCATATGAGTGCATGGACGAAGAGTTAATTTATTAGCATTGTACGGACTAAAATAAGATATAGATACATTAGATGCGGAGTGACTTTAATGTTGAATCTAGATGATAAAAAATTTGTTGCTGTTGAAAACACCGCAAATGGTGAAGTCAGTAGTCAAACAGAATTTCATTACCATCAACAAGGTAAAATGATTTGGGCAGAATATGGTGGCGGTGAAATTTTAAAAGGCTTTTTAATCGGAAAATGGATTGACGATACTCAAATTGAATTTACGTATCAACATTTAAATCAATCTCTAGAAAATCGTTTGGGGCGTTGCTGTACAACATTTTCTTTAGAAAAAAGTAAACTCATCGGTCATGAAACATGGCAGTGGCTAGACACGTTAGAGCAAGGCAGCTCTTTAATTAGAGAAATTTAAAAGAAGTTTTGCTATAGAATATCTGAAACAAGGTATCATCTTGCAATTGATTGAACACACTAAACAAGTCTTACATCCACAAGCCAAAATTGTGCTTTTATCTGCTACGTAAGCTGTAGATTATTATCCGCATTAGATTTATGCAACATATAGTACGTGGGCAAAGAGTTAATTTAATTGTATAAGGGAAACCTTGATGTCTACAACACAGCTTGGAAATGCGAAAAAAATTATTGATGATAATTATGAAGAAAATCCTAATAGTTTTTTATACGACTTTTGTCGAAATTCTTTTTTTTGCAAAGAGAAATTTGAAGAATATTTAGATGCTATTGGCTATCTGATCGCTATTGATTATCAAAGATATAAATTTGATAGAGTAAAGCTAGTTCAGATAAATGATATACAAGCTCAAATTTTAATTTATTTGGGATACCACAAAGATCCTTCAGATGTGATTTTTATTGAAAACTTACCTGAATATATAAATGAAGGAATTATTACTCCTTTGCGGGAAAGAACAAATAGCTATAATTCTGGATTCTTTAATAGAGATATTTTTGATTATATTATAAAAAATAAACATAAATAGTTGATATCTTAGGGTACTGGGATTTGTCCGACTATTAACTATTTCAAAAATTACGGTGGGCTAAATCCCACCCTACAACAGGAGAAAACAATTTCAGTAAAAAGGCGAAATCGGTGTTATCGGCTTAGCCGTAATAGGACAGAACCTCATTTTAAATATGGGCGACCACGGGTTTAAAGTGGTGGCGTATAACCGTACCACATCCAAAGTGGATGAATTTTTACAAGGTGCAGTAAAAGGCACTAATATTATCGGTGCATACTCTTTAGAAGATTTAGCCGCTAAATTAGAAAAAACGCGCAAAGTGATGTTAATGGTGCGTGCAGGAGACGCGCACCATCACGGGAGTTAAAAAACGCTTGGAAAAGTGACCGCACTTTTGCGTAACAAGAAGATGGATTACTGATAGCGCACGCTTCATAGAGTGTGCTTGTAGGTAAAGGCACACTCTATGAAGCGTGCGCATAGGAAGGCGCAATATGAAAATATTAGGTATTATCGGTGGAATGAGCCCAGAAAGTACGGCAACTTATTACACTGAGATCAATCGTTTAGTGAATCAGAAAAAAGGTGGGAATATTTCTGCACCTATTGTCATGGTGAGTGTGGAATTTGAAGAAATTGTGCAATGCCAGAAACAAAGTGAATGGCAACGAGCCGGAGAGATTCTCGCTGAAGCAGGAAAAAAATTAGAGATGATTGGTGCAGAAGGTATTGTGCTTGCAACTAATACCATGCACAAAGTAGCACCTCAAATTGAGCGGGCGCTTTCTATTCCGTTTTTACATATTTTAGATGCTACAGCAGATGCTATTAAATCGCGAGGCTTAAATAAAGTGGCTTTGCTGGGTACAAAATTTACTATGAGCGATAATTTTTATCGTGATGGTTTAATTGTCCGAGGCATTACTCCTATCGTGCCAAACGAGAGCGCGCAAAATGAAATTCATCGCATCATTTTTGATGAACTTTGTGTGGGTAAATTTTTACCACAATCAAAAGCATTTTATTTGGATACTATTGAATTTTTAAGAAAACAAGGTGCAGAGGGGGTTATTTTAGGATGCACAGAAATTGGATTATTAGTCAATCAAAGTGATTTTTCACTGCCGTTTTTTGATACGGCTAAATTGCATTCTCAAATGGCAGCAGAATTTGTATTAAAATAACAATTTGCTACACCAAAATATTTAGAATCAGTGCAACAAATTGCACCCTACAACAGGAGAAAACAATGTCAGTAAAAGGCGACATCGGTGTTATCGGCTTAGCCGTAATGGGGCAAAACCTCATTTTAAATATGAACGACCACGGGTTTAAAGTGGTGGCGTATAACCGTACCACATCCAAAGTGGATGAGTTTTTACAAGGTGCGGCAAAAGGCACAAACATTATCGGTGCATACTCTTTAGAAGATTTAGCCGCTAAATTAGAAAAACCGCGCAAAGTGATGTTAATGGTGCGTGCGGGTGAGGTGGTGGATCAATTCATTGATGCATTACTACCGCACTTAGAAGAAGGCGACATCATTATTGATGGCGGTAACTCAAACTATCCGGACACCAACCGTCGTGTTAAAGCATTGGCTGAAAAAGGCATTCGCTTTATCGGTTCGGGTGTTTCGGGCGGTGAAGAAGGTGCTCGTCACGGACCATCTATCATGCCGGGTGGTAACCACGAAGCATGGCCATATGTTAAACCAATCTTCCAAGCAATCTCTGCTAAAACCGAACAAGGCGAACCTTGCTGTGACTGGGTTGGCGGTGAAGGCGCTGGCCACTTTGTGAAAATGGTTCACAATGGTATCGAATATGGCGATATGCAATTAATCTGTGAAGCTTACCAATTCTTAAAAGAAGGTTTAGGCTTAAGCTATGAAGAAATGCAAGCTATCTTCGCAGAATGGAAAAAAACTGAACTAGATAGCTATTTAATCGATATCACCACCGATATTCTTGGTTATAAAGATGCCGATGGTGAGCCATTAGTTGAAAAAATCTTAGATACAGCAGGTCAAAAAGGGACAGGTAAATGGACGGGTATCAATGCATTAGATTTCGGTATTCCATTAACCTTAATCACTGAATCTGTCTTTGCTCGTTGCGTCTCTTCCTTTAAAGATCAACGTGTTGCCGCTAACCAATTATTCGGCAAAACAATTCAACCAGTTGAAGGCGATAAAAAAGTGTGGATTGAAGCGGTACGTAAAGCCTTATTAGCGTCTAAAATCATTTCTTACGCACAAGGCTTTATGCTGATTCGTGAAGCCTCTGAACAATTTGGCTGGAACATCAACTACGGTGCAACCGCATTATTATGGCGTGAAGGTTGTATTATCCGTAGCCGTTTCTTAGGTAACATTCGTGATGCATATGAAGCAAATCCGGATTTAATCTTCTTAGGTTCAGATGGCTACTTCAAAGGCATTTTAGAAAACGCATTAAGTGACTGGCGTAAAGTGGTCGCAAAATCTATCGAAGTAGGCATTCCAATGCCTTGTATGGCCTCTGCGATTACCTTCTTAGATGGTTACACTTCAGCCCGTTTACCGGCAAACTTATTGCAGGCACAACGTGACTACTTCGGCGCACATACTTATGAGCGTACCGACAAACCACGCGGTGAATTCTTCCACACCAACTGGACAGGTCGTGGCGGTAACACTGCATCCACTACTTATGATGTGTAAGTAAAAAACTCGTGATAAACTCACCGCACTTTGTTCGCATAAAGTGCGGTTTATTTTTACCTTATTTTCGGTATTATGTAGCAGTTGCACAAAGATTTAACCGATTAAAAACCTTAAAATCCCTATTGAAATTTTAACTCGATAGGGATTTTTATTATGGTACAAAAGCTGCTGAAACACGAGTTAGTGGAACGCCTATTAAAGCTAAAAGAAAAGCAAGATGAGCTGACGGTGCAAATGCAGTGTTTGTCACAAGAGATTAACGCATTAGCT
>JAWHBY010000035.1:0-20536 GCA_032568935.1 Parahaemophilus parainfluenzae | reverse complement strand
ATAGAATTTTTGGATAGTGTATTGCAACACACCAAGTGGTGTTTGGTCTAAATCATAAACAAAGTTTAATGAACGACTTTGTTGTACCGTACCTTTACCAAAAGTATTTTGCCCAATGATGATGCCGCGATTGTAATCTTGCATTGCCGCAGCAAAAATTTCAGAGGCAGATGCACTGAAACGATTAATCATCACCAACAATGGTCCTTTATATTGCTGAGCATTGTCATCATCTTCGTGTACACGAATACGTTGATATGCATCACGTACCTGTACCACTGGACCATCAGTGATGAATAAACCACTTAATGCCACAGCTTCTGTTAATGCACCACCGCCATTTTCGCGAAGATCCACAATTAAAGCGCCAATTTTTTTCTTCTCAACATCTACTAATAATTTTTTCACATCATCAGTTAAGCCAATATAGAAACTTGGAATTTTAATGACACCAACAGTTTCACCCTCTACTTTAGAAACAGTGAGTTTTGCGGCTTGGTCTTCAATACGGACTTTATCGCGTACTAAAGTGACAATACGGCTTTTTCCACCTTTTGCTGGTTCAATTTCAAGACGAACTTTTGTTCCTTTTTTACCTTTGATTTTGTCAACGATATCTTCTAAACGCCAACCGATAATATCTTCGATTTCGCCTTTTTCTTGACCTACACCAATGATTTTATCGCCTGCTTGTAATTTTTTACTGCGTTCAGCCGGCGCACCAGGCACTAAAGACTTGATACTGGTTTCATCATCTTCCGATTGTAATGTTGCACCAATTCCTTCTAAAGAAAGGTTCATACTTTCATTGAAACTTTTTGCGGTACGTGGCGCAAGATAGCTTGTATGCGGATCGATTTCTCGAGCAAAGGCATTAATATAAATCTGAACAATATCATCAGCTTTGGTTTGAGTTAATCGACGAATGGCTAAATTGTAACGTTTAGTCAGTTTTTCTTTAATTTCAGGCCATTTTTTATCTTTTAATTTCAGGCTGATTACATCATTTTTGACACGTTGTTCCCAAAGCTTGTTTGCTTCTTCTTCGCTTGCTGGGAAAGGTGCTTTTTCACGATCGATCTCAATTTGATCATTGTCTTTTAAATCTGGCTCTTTATCCAATAGAGATAAAGCATAAGCATAACGCTCATAGCGACGTTTCATCATCAGATCGTAGATAGCAAATGCTGCTGAAAGATCGCCCTCATTAAGTTGGTCATCTAATTTTGAGCCATATTTAGCACGTAAATCATCAATATCTGATTTTAAAAAGGTGTTATGGCTATAATCTAAACTTTTAATATAACGATCAAAAATCTTTTCGGAAAAGGCGTCATCAAGCTGGAATTTACGATAATGTGATTGGGTTAAACGTGTTGTTGCACGCTTTGTTGCCAACTGATTTGCATCAGTTGCCGAAGGAATCGTAATATCACTTTGCTTTAATTTCGGCTGCACAGCAAAAGTGTCAGACGAATGAAGAAATAACGCACCTAAAATTGCTGTCGCAATAAGACTTTTGGTTGTATGTAATTTCATTTAACCTTTCCCGATAAGAAATAAATTATTAGGCAAATAAACGATCTGCAGTGACGGTCATCACTAAACCATTTTCAAGTTCTACGCGTGCGCCATCTTTTTCCACATTTAATACGGTCGCATTTTTCGCTTGCTCTGCCACTTTCACTTTCACTTTGCTACCTGCAGAAAGTGTTGTGAAATCAACCGCACTTAGTTTTACTTGCGGTGCTTTTGGTTTGCGAGTGGCTTGATTTGAATTTGGTTTACGAACAGGTCGTTTTTGTTGTGCTTTTTTCGCGGCTAATTCTGCTTTGCGTTTTTCTGCAAATTTAGCTTTTGCTTCTGCTAATTGTTGAGCTGCATGAGAAACGTGTTCTGCGTCTAATACACCAGCAGGGTTGCCGTATAAATCCACACGCTCAGCACCTTCACGGCAACCGTGTAAATAGCGCCAGTTAGAAGTGTATTGACGTAAAGCCTGACGTAATTGAGTTTTACTGACACGTTCATCATCTTTTAATGCTTCAGCAAGATCTTGGAAAAGACCAATTTTTAATGGTTTTGCTTCACCTTCTGCAATAAAACAAAGCGGGAATTTTTCCACAAGATATGCAATAATCGCTTTTGTATTAGTTAATTTTTGAACGCCTTCAGCATTATTTTCAGCTTGGGCTTCAACTTGAGAATCTGTCATTTCTGCGTTTTCCTAGGATAAAAATAAAAACTTGCACAGTTTACCGCACTTTTATAAGGATTGACAATGGTTGGGCTGAATAATTCCGTTTCTAGCTTAGATGTATAACTTCACAAATCGATATAATTAAGGCTAAAATAGCCCACTTTTTTAATTTTTGATGAAACAATGACAAAAACACCTGATTTTACTCATGCCACTTATAAACTAGTGCGTTGCATTGGATGCGACGCAACGGTGTCTGTTTGTCGCCCGCAAGCGGGGGAGTACGCACAATGTCCGCGTTGCCATCAGAAATTGCAATCGGGCAGTCGTTGGTCACTTAAGCGTTGTTCATTAATCGCCCTTTCTATCTTAATTTTAATGCCGTTTGCTTTAGGCTATCCTTTATTGAGCCTAGATTTATTGGGCACTAAAATTGATGCTTCTGTTTGGCAAGGTATTTGGAAAATGGCGGTGAGCGGCTATGCTTATACTGCATTTATGATTTTTATCTGTGCAATTTTAATGCCTGTCTCATTTGCGATTTTAGTCATCATGTTGCAGCTTTCTAAATTACTCAAAATTAAGCCGCGTAATGTCTTATTATTTGTGGGTTATATCAAGCCTTGGGTTATGTTTGACGTCTATTTAGTTGCACTGGCAGTTACCATGTTTAAAGTACGCGAATATGCCACATTAGAAGTGGATGTGTATTTAATTGCTTTTGTTTTTACCGCACTTTTAACCACATTGTTATTCATTAAAATTAATTTAGATGACTTATGGCATGATTTTTATCCCGAGCAAAAACCGGTTAACGAAAGTGATAAACCATTAGAACTTTGCACCGCCTGTGATTACACTTTTTTAAAAGAAGATCAAAAATACGATCACCGTCATCGTGCAATTTGCCCACGTTGTGCATCGCTTATTGAAACACCCGATAGTATAAAATTGCAACGCGTTTGGGCAACATTAATAGCCGGGATTATTATGCTTTTCCCTGCAAACTTGCTCCCAATATCTGGTGTTTATTTAACAGGCAATTTGTCGCAAGATACCTTGATGTCGGGCGTAATGTCATTTATAAGCATGGGCAGCTATTTTGTTGCTTTCGTGGTATTCTTCGCCAGTATTTTTGTGCCCGTAAGCAAAATCCTAATTATGCTGTATTTACTGGCTAGCGTGCATTTTAAATGGCGACATTCAATTAAATGGCAAATGCGATTATTGCATATCGTTCACTTTGTGGGACGTTGGTCAATGCTGGATCTTTTTGTGCTCGCCTTGATGATGTCTTTAGTGACACGTGGACAGATTATTAATTTTACCGTAGGCCCTGCGGCATTTTATTTCGGTGCAGCAGTGTTTTTAACTATGATTTCAACTTCTCAGTTTGATAGTCGATTAATTTGGAAAATTTATGACAGAAAACAATAAACCAGAATCTCAATCTATTGATGAGCAATCTAACAATGTGGCAGCGTTATTACGTAAGAATAAACGTATCTCACCGTTTTGGTTATTGCCTTTTATTGCATTATGTATTGGAGCCATTTTATTTTTCCAAATTGTACAAGAACGAGGAAAGACTATTACGATCACGTTCTCTAATGGGGCAGGGCTCGTTGCAGATAAAACCCCTATTCGCTATCAAGGTTTGCAAATTGGTGTCGTGAAGAAGGTGAACTTTACCGACAATATGCAAAAAGTGAAAGTTGAGGCAAATATTTATTCTGAAGCAACAGAAGTGTTAAAAGAGAACACCAAATTCTGGCTTGTTCAACCAAGTGTGTCTCTTGCAGGGATTTCAGGCTTAGATTCTTTGGTTTCAGGAAATTATATTACGCTCCAGCCAGGTGATGGCGACTCTGAAGATGAATTTATTGCTGAAGAGCAAGGTCCTATTGCGCAAGTCAATCCTGGGGATTTATTAATTCATTTAATTTCAGATGATTTAGGATCAATTTCGATTGGTGCTTCTGTGTATTTCAAAAAAATGCCAGTCGGGAAAATTTATGATTACCGATTTAATAAAGACAATAAAGTTGAAATTGATGTAGTAATTGATAAAGCCTTCGCGCATTTTGTGAAGAAAGATTCACGTTTCTGGAATATTAGCGGTATTAACGCCAATATTAATTCATCTGGTATGAATGTGTCGGTGGAAAGTTTAAATGCGGTGGTGCAAGGTGCCGTATCATTCGACTCGCCATCAGATAGCCCGCAAGCGGTGACTAACAGCAACTATATCCTTTATTCTAATTTACAAGCGGCTAAACGCGGGATTGAAGTTGAGGTGACGCTACCTGTTTCAGCCGGTTTACAAGCTGGACAAACTTCAGTTTATTATGGTGATGAGCAAGTTGGTTTGCTTTCGTCTTTAAGAACCGTCGAAAACAATGAAGATATTTTACAAGGGACATTATTGATTGAGCCAAGCCAGGCTAATCTCTTAAAAACCAATACGCACATTGTGCTGAAAAGTCGCAAGTTAGATTTAGGTGATATTGCCAATCCACAGAAATTCTTCCGTGGTGATTATTTCGAAATTATTCCAGGAAGTGGAGAAAGCAAAACGCAATTCGAAGTCATTCGAGAAAATGAGTTATTACTCAAAGCACCAAATACCTTGGTTTTGACCTTAACAGCGCCAGAGACTTATGGCATTGCGGAAGGGCAATCCGTGTTTTATAACAATATTGCCATTGGTCAAATTGTGAAGCAGCATTTAAATGTTGATGGGGTAAAATTTGAAGTGGCAATTGCGTCAGAGTATCGCAATCTTATTCATGAAAATACCCAGTTTGTCGCGGCCTCTAATTTTGATGTGAGTTTGGGTATTGATGGCTTACGTTTTGAATCTGCGACACCGTCAAAATGGTTGCAAGGTGGCGTGCGTGTATTAGCGAAAAAAGGAAGTGGCGCACCGCATTCTACCTATCCACTTTATAAGGATATTAGCAGTGCAGAAACAGGCGTTACGGGCAATTTAGTGAATCCAACGATTGTGTTACATTCCACTAATTTGCCAAGTATTAGCAAAGGTTCTGTGGTGCTTTATCGTCAGTTTGAAGTAGGTAAAATTATTAACGTAAGACCGAAAGCCAATAATTTTGATATTGATGTGTATATTTATCCGGCTTATCAAGATCTTCTGACAGATAAAAGTGTATTCTGGGTAGAAAGTGCAGCACAGATTGATATTACGCCGAAAGGCATTAGTATCCAGGCATCACCGGTTGCGCGATCATTAAAAGGCGCAATTAGTTTTGATAATACGGGTTCAGGCAAAAATCAAACACTTTATCCAAGCGAACTACGAGCCAAATCAGCGGGGCAAGTGATTACGTTAATAACAGATGATGCAACCGCTTTAAGTAAAGGAATGAGTTTGCGTTATCTTGGTATGAATGTGGGTGAAGTTGAGCAGATTGCCCTTGATCAAAAAACAAATCGTATCACAGCAAAAGCATTAATTAACCCAAGTTATATGGGGATGATTGCAAAAGAAGGTACGGTATTTAAAGTGATTTCTCCACAAATCTCAGCGGGTGGAATTGAAAACTTAGATAGTCTTTTACAGCCTTACATTGATATTGAATTAGGTAAAGGCCAACCAAAAACACAGTTTAATTTAGCGCAAACCGCACAACCTCGAAATAAATACAGCAATGGCGTGCCATTTATTTTGGAAACCAGTGATGCGATGAATTTAACAGAAGGATCACCTGTGCTTTATCGAGGCGTTGAAGTGGGAACCGTGCGTAAGTTTGAATTGAATTCTTTAGGTGATCGTGTGTTGGTACATATTGCGATTACGCCGAAGTATCAACATTTAGTACGTAAAAATTCAGAGTTCTGGGTTTCATCAGGTTATGATTTCAACCTTGGTTGGAAAGGGGCTGAATTTAATACCGGTAGTATACAGCAATTGTTGAAAGGGGGGATTTCGTTCTCGACTCCATCGGGTACGATCGTTCAACCGCAAGCAACGGCAAATCAGCGCTTTATGTTGCAAGTGAAGAAACCAGCTGAAGCACCAACTTGGAATTCTGGTGCTTTACCGGCAAATCAATAAAACATAAAAAGAAATAACCGCACTTTTGAATCATCAAAGTGCGGTTATTTTTTAGGTATTTTGAATAGTGTTATAGGTGTTATTGTCCCATATTTTTGACTGATTTTAAAAAGCCTTTGGCTGAAGTATAGACTTCATCTTTTCCCTGAGCATGTAAAATCATATCGGACATTTCTCGGAAAGCGCCTTTACCGCCTCCAAGTGCAAGCACATAATCTACGGCATTTTGCACATAAGGTGCAGAGTCTGCCACAGCAAAAGAAAGGCCACAGGTTGTAAAAGCAGGGAGATCGACGCTGTCATCACCAATATAGGCAGTTTGTTCTGCGGTAACTCCTGCTTGTTTCATGAGTTCCAAACAAGCACTTTCTTTCTCAAGCTTGCCTAAAAAGAACAATTTAATTCCGAGATCACTAATTCGCTTACGTAGAATCGCAGAATCTCTGCCCGATAATACGGCGACTTGAATACCTGCATCCATCAACATTTTGACACCAAGTCCATCGCGTACATGGAAACTTTTAATGGCTTCACCATTCGCATCGTAATGGAGTAGTCCGTCAGTTAATACACCATCGACATCGGTGATGACCAATTTAATTTTCTTTAATTTTTCGTTAATCATTAGCTTGAGAACTCCACTAAGCCCACAACATTATTTTCGTCATTGACCACAACCAGTGAGTGAATTTTCTTCTCTTTCATCAAGTCTTCCGCTTTCGCCAAGAATTCATTTTCATGAATGGTTTTTGGTGAAGAGGTCATCAATTCTTTAGCGGTCTTGTTAAGGGTATCAGCACCATTAGCTGTTAATGCTCGGCGCACATCACCATCGGTAATAATGCCTTTAAGTTGTTGGTTTTCCATCACTAATGCCACACCCATGCGACCTTCATTCATAATGCTTAAGCAATCAGTGAAGCTGGTATCTGGTGTCGTAATTGGTAGGCGAGTTTGCATTTGATCTTTTACTTTGCATAACAAACGACGACCAAGGCTACCGCCTGGATGGAATTTCGCAAAATCAGCTGGTTGGAAATGGCGAGCAGTAATCAATGAAACCGCAAGGGCATCGCCTAAGGCTAAAGTGACTAATGCCGAAGTGGTTGGTGCGAGGTTGTTTGGACAGACTTCACGCTCTACGGTGATATCTAAAACATAATCCGCATGGCGAGCAAGTGTCGAGTTTTTATTGCTGGTTAGGGCAATAATTTTATTACCAAAGTTTTTCAAACTTGGAATGAGTTTATTTACATCATCGGTTTCACCGCTATAAGAAATCAGCATCACGATATCGATCGGTTTTAACATACCTAAATCGCCATGAAAGGCTTCAGTCGGGTGCAGGAAGAAACTTGGGGTTCCTGTTGAGGCAAAAGTCGCCACCATTTTTTTGCCAATTAGCCCTGATTTACCAATACCACCAATGACTAAACGACCTTCGCAAGCAAGGATAAGATCCACAACTTGAGAAAACTCATCATCCAAGCGTTGGCTTAGTTGTGCAAGCGCTTGGCTTTCGACAGAAAGGGTTTCTCGTGCGATTTGTAAATAATTCATAGGAAATCCTTATGATAAAAGTGCGGTTGAAAATAACCGTGTTTTGCAGGGCTATTCTAACGGAAGTTATTAAAAATAAGAATGAAAATTTGACCGCCCTTTGAATTCCCCCTATACTACGCCGCGAGTTGGTTAGACAATCGCTGGTTTATTGAAGCCCTTAACCGTGTTCGCACGACCTAGTGGGACAAGTAAACGAGAGGAAAGTCCGAGCTACAAAGGGCAGAGTGCCGGATAACGTCCGGGCGGCGTGAGCCGACGACCAGTGCAACAGAGAGCAGACCGCCGTGAAAACGGTAAGGGTGAAAGGGTGTGGTAAGAGCACACCGTGCCGTTGGTAACAACGTGCAGCAAGGTAAACTCCACTCGTAGCAAGACCAAATAGGAACTCAATGGATGGCCCGTCCAGAGTTCGGGTAGGTTGCTTGAGCGGCAGAGTAATTTGTCGCCTAGAGGAATGATTGTCCACGACAGAACTCGGCTTATCGACCAACTCAACAAATTCATCAAAAAATGACCACACTTTTGTTTTTTCAATTCTCATTGAGATAGAATGAATAAAAGTGCGGTCATTTTCTTTTGTGTTTTACCATAAACTCATTTGTTCTAAATTGCTTTCTTTCGGTAACGTCACGTGTAACCCCACGAGACGAATGGATTTCCCCTGGCTACGTTGCCAAATTTGTTCCAGTAATTGCTGAAAGCTTTTTAGTGATAAAGGCAAACCTGTTTTTTCTAAGGTTGTCACTTGAAAATCTTCAAATTTTAATTTCACCCCAATTTTGCGAAAAACCGTTAAGGGGACATTCGGCGCACTTCGTTCAATACGGCGAATAAGCTCAGCATAGAGATTATCTAGCAGCGCTATACCTTGTTCAAGATGACGAATATTTTCGGATAAAGTGCGTTCCACCCCAATAGATTTTCGTTCTCGATATGCTTGAATTTCACGATCATCAATGCCATGGCTAAAATCCCAAATTCGCTTACCCATTTTACCGAAGATATTTAACAAAATAGATTGATCGAGTTTTTGCACATCTTCGCAAGTTTCTAATCCCATTTTCAATAAACGTTCAGAGGTAACTTTGCCCACGCCAGGGATTTTTTTCAATGGCAGTGTTTTTACAAACTGTTCAACTTCATGAGGTTGAATCACAAATTGCCCATTCGGTTTATTCATATCGGAAGCAATTTTGGCGAGAAATTTAAGCGGTGCGACGCCAGCAGAGGCGGTCAGTTTTAACTCATCAAAAATCGCTTGGCGAATTTTTTGTGCGATCCAAGTGGCGGATCCTGAACATTGTGTACAATCCGTGACATCTAAATAAGCTTCATCTAAGGAAAGTGGCTCAATGATAGAAGTGTAACGCTGAAAGATCTGATGAATTTGTGCAGATACCTGTTTATAAAGCGGCATATTAACTGGTACTAAAATCAAATTTGGGCATTTTTTGATAGCTTGTGCTGTCGGCATAGCACTGTGTAAACCAAATTTTCGAGCTTCGTAATTACATGTAGTGAGTACACCACGTTGTCGAGAACTCCCCCCCACAGCAACAGGTTTGCCCTGTAGTGTTGGGTTTTCACGGATTTCAATAGAGGCATAAAAGCAATCCATATCAATGTGAATAATTTTTCGGGTGGAATTCATGCTGTAAGTGCGGTCAAAATTAGGCGTGTTTTTAGTATATCGAAAATAGCTGTTCAAGTATACAGTTATTTAAAGCCCACATTGCGTGGGCTAGATAAGAGAATTAACGATCAGAAAGAACAGTTTTATCATCAAGTAGGATAACGCGTTCAATAGGATAAACATCAATTTTTTCTTGCTGGTTCATAAAGACTTTACGCGCATCCTCAGACAATTGAACAAATGGAATTTGCAAATTAATATTGATGGATTTGCCCGGTTGTAATGGGGTTTCTAAATTGATTTGCATATCTTGGCTGTAAATCACTTTGCGGTTATTCACATAGACGCCCACCCATTGAATATTTTTGATTGGTTTTTGACCAATGTTAGTGATCTCATGTTTGAATGCACTTAATGCTTGGCCATTTTCATCAACTACCATTTCACGATTACCAATATTGATGGCAAGATATTTGTCGATGTTATCACTCGCTTTTGCCACTTGTTGAGTTGCTTGTGCTGTTTTTGCAGGTGCTGCTTCTTTTGCAATAACTTGCGTGTTAAACGCTAAACATAATGCACCTAATGAAAGTGCGGCCAGAGATTTTAATGTTTTCATTATTCGATTCCTTATAAAAAAGTGGCAAAATTTTACCCTAACTTCCCAGGTTAATAAATAGCTTCTTTTGCTTTCTTGGATTTTTTGATAAACTGTCGAACGATTTTGGGGCTGATTCTGGATTCGACGGGATTAGCGAAGCCCAAGGTGCACGTCGAGGTGCGGTAGGCCTCGTAAATAAACCGCAAAAAAATAGTCGCAAACGACGAACAATACGCTTTAGCAGCTTAATAACCTGCTCATAGCCTTCGCTCCCCAGCTTCCGCTCGTAAGACGGGGATAAAGCGGAGTCAAACCAAAACGAGATCGTGTGGAAGCCACCGTTTGAGGATCGAAGCACTAAATTGAATCAAACTAGCTTAAGTTTAGCGTGTCTGTCCGCATGCTTAAGTGAAATTAAAGACGAGACTAAACGTGTAGTACTGAAGGTAGAGTAATTTCGGACGCGGGTTCAACTCCCGCCAGCTCCACCACAAAATAAACCTATCAAGTCCTATGAAAGACTTTAAAGCCTTGAAAATAATGACTTCAAGGCTTTTTTATTGCGCTTTTAACTTCTATCAAACTCTCGATTTTGAGTAGTACGTTTAATAGTTGTAGCTTATTGATTGGTTAAATTGTTGCATTACTAAAGTGCTTAGTAATCGGTAAATTATCAGCTAAAGGAGCAAATATGAATATTTTATTACTAGACGGTGGAAAAGAGTTTGGTCATTCGCATGGTGAGTTAAACCACACGCTTCACAAAAAAGCGAAAGAAGTTTTGACCGCACTTGGACACAATGTAAAAGAAACCGTGATTGATTCTGGCTATGATGTTGAGGCAGAAATCGAAAAATTCTTGTGGATGGATGCTGTGATTTGGCAGATGCCAGGTTGGTGGATGCACGAACCTTGGACAGTGAAAAAATACATAGACGAAGTATTAACCGCGGGACACGGCAAGCTTTACCACAGTGATGGCCGCCATCGTGTAAATCCAACTGAAGGCTATGGCACAGGTGGTTTATTGCAAGGCAAAAAACACATGCTTTCGCTTACTTGGAATGCGCCGATTGAAGCGTTCACTCGTGAAGGCGACTTCTTCGAAGGCAAAGGTGTAGATGCTTTATACATGCACTTCCACAAACTCAACGAATTTATCGGCTTGACTCGTCTGCCGACATTCTTATGTAACGATGTAATTAAAAATCCACAAGTAGAACAATACTTAGCAGACTACCAAGCACATTTGGAAAAAGTATTTGGTTAATTGGGGAATATTCGTTTAGAAGGTGAGCATTTTGGCTCACCTTTTTTGTATTGAGTATATTATGTAGAATAGTTTGTGCTTGAATAAGTAATGGTTTTCAATGGCGAATTATTGGGAACAGGATTGGCTAGTTAATTTGCCGTTGTATACTTGTTCTATTTAAGTAAATACAATTACAGTAGCCATATTATTTAAAAAAGGAAAAATGATGTGTAATGTAAATATTCCTAAAAAAGACAATTCAAATTCAGAATTACAACACGAAGAATTAACTCTAGAGGCTGGAAAAACAACAATTATTATTGGTGCAAATGGATCCGGTAAAACTCGTCTCGCTGTGTATTTAGAAGAGCAATTAGGAGAAAAAGCGCATCGAATAGCAGCCCACAGAGCTTTAAGTTTAAACCCCAATGTAGATAAGATTCCTGAGGCAAAAGCAAGGCAATATTTAAGCTATGGTATCTCAATGAATGGAATATCAATTACTGATAGAAAATATTATAGATGGGATAATAAAGCGCCTACTATTTTACTTAATGATTTTGACCGCCTTCTGCAATATTTATTTGCTCAACAAAATAACCTTGCTGTTGAAAATAACCAAAAACTGAACCGTGATGAAGAAATTACTAATAGCAAAACTAAATTAGATATATTACAAGAAGTATGGGAACGATTATTACCGCTTAAAAAATTACATATAACGGCAGATGATATAAGAGTGTCTTCTATTGGTATTGAAAGCGCTGATTATTCAGCTTCAGAGATGAGCGATGGAGAGCGTGCTGTTTTTTATATTTTAGGGCAGGTGCTTTCCGCTAATGAAGATTCTATTTTAATTTTTGATGAACCAGAATTGCAGATTCACAAATCAATTATTTCTAATTTATGGGATGAAATTGAAAAATTACGTCCCGATTGCTCTTTTTTGATGATTACGCATGATATTGAATTTGCAGCAACGCGAGTTGCAAAATAATATGTGATTCGTAATTATTATTCTGATCCTGCCTGGGATATTTCAGAAATTCCAGATAGCGAACTTGATGAGCAAACGATCACTTTGATTTTAGGTAGCAGAAAACCCATTTTATTTGTAGAGGGTGAAAAAACAAGTTTAGATATGGAAACCTATCGCCTTTGTTATCCTGAATGGACAGTTATCCCTAAAGGAGCTTGCAAAGATGTCATTCAGGCTGTTTCATCATTACGAAAATTAAATAAAGATATGCCTATATTAAATATAAAGTGCGCAGGAATTGTAGATCGAGATACTCGTGATAGCTCTCAAATACATGAGTTGGAAGAACAAGGAATCAAAGTACTCCTATGTTCTGAAATTGAAAATATATTTAGTCTTTCTTCTGTGGTACATGAAGTATTAAAAATAGAAGGTTTTAATGGTAACGAATTAAATAATAAAAAAGAACAATTTAAAGGTAGATTACTTGACTATATAAAAAACGATTTATCTGATGATAAGCTTGAGAAGTTTGTTGTTAAGAGAATCCATAGGCGAATTGATAATTACCTAAAAAATATCGATTTATCAAATACACAGAATAGCAAGGAAATGAAAGGTAAACTTACTTCAGAAATGGTAGCTTTAACAGATTCTAAAATCAATGAATGGATTTCTGAAATGAAAGATGAAATTCAAGAATGTATTAATAATCAGGACATAGACAGATTACTATACATTTATGAAAATAAAGGTTTATTGAACGAAACAGCTTTAATATTAAAAAGTACTCGTAAACCTGATTTTGAAAACTGGTTAATGAGACAGATGAAAGTACCGAATAGTAGCATATTACAAGCTATTAAAGCCGTTTTACCTAAATTAATTCATAAATCAAAGGTCGTCTGAACCTAAATCTTTCAGATGACCTTTATACTTTCAAATATTCATGAAAAGTATAGGCTGTGTTTGAATTGTCATTGGAGAAAACCACCGATATTTAGATAAAACAAGAGGGAAGATTTTGAAGATAATTTGCAAAAGAACTTTGAAATTTAACCTCACTTGGACACAATGTACAAGAAACCGTGATTGATGCCGGCTATGATATTGAAGCAGAAATCGAAAAATTCTTGTGGATGGATGCCGTGATTTGGCAGATGCTAGGTTGGTGGATGCACGAACCTTGGACAGTGAAAAAATACATAGACGAAGTATTAACCGCTGGACACGGCAAGCTTTACCACAGTGATGGACGCCATCGTGTCAATCCGACTGAAGGCTACGGCACAGGTGGCTTGTTGCAAGGCAAAAAACACATGCTTTCGCTTACGTGGAATGCGCCTATTGAAGCGTTCACCCGCGAAGGTGACTTCTTCGAAGGAAAAGGCGTGGATGCGTTATACATGCACTTTCACAAACTCAACGAGTTCATCGGCTTGACCCGTCTGCCGACATTCTTATGTAACGATGTGATTAAAAATCCACAAGTAGAACAATACTTAGCAGACTACCAAGCACATTTGGAAAAAGTGTTCGGATAATTACAAAATATGAGTTTAGAAGGTGAGCATTTTAGCCCACCTTTTTTATTTTTATCTAATCAAATTTCCTAACGGGGAGAGGGAAGAGGAATAGACTGAGTTTAGATCACACAAGCGGTCTAATTTTGAATTGAATTTGCAAAAACATCTAAAAATCTGACCGCACTTTAAAATAAAAAGATCTAAACATCCTCAATTTGAAACTGCTTACGCCAGCGATTCGGTGAAATCTTATGTTTTTTCAAGAAGTGCTGACGCAAGGCGGTATCGCTATGAAATCCACTTTGTTCTGCAATATCAGTAATAGATAAATCTGTGCTTTCCAAAAGCTCTCTTGCTCGTTGTAGCCTTGCTTCAATTAACCATTGATTTAATGACATTCCGGTTGCTTTGCGAAAATGTCGGGTGAAAGTGCTACGGCTCATTGACAAACGTTCGGCAAGGCTATCAGTCGAATGAAGTGCGGTCAGATTTTCATTTAAATAAGCAAGCAACGCATTGATATTATGATTAGGTGTGGAACGAGAAATAGGGCGTTCGATAAATTGTGCTTGTCCGCCTTCACGATGAGGGGGGATAACCAGTATTCGGGCAATATGATTGGCAATTTTCACACCATATAATTTACGGACAATAGAAAGGCAACAATCCATGGAAGCTGCCGTTCCTGCTGAGGTAATCAGTCGATCTTGTTCTAAATAAATAGGATTTAAATCCCATTTCACCTGCGGAAAGCGACTAGTAAAATCACTATCTCCTAGCCAATGTGTGGTTGCTTTTTTGCCGTTAAGTAGGCCACTGCACGCCAACACATAGGCGCCATAACATAAACCCACTACTGTCGCACCACGTTGATACGCTTGCCGTAATGCTGTTAATAAAGCCTCACTCGGCATTACTTGAGTATCATGCCATCCAGTCATCACAACAATATCGGCATTATCCAACCATTCTAAACCTCCATCTAAATGTATGTGAAATAGCGAGTTTGTCAGGTTGTCCGAATCGCTAACGATTTTACAGTCAAATAACGGCTTGCCGTTTAAATCCGACATAGAAAAAACGGAATATGCCATCGCAAAATGAATGGGCATCATTTGTTCATACACAATCAAAGCAACTGTGGGTGTATTCATTTTATTTCTCCTACTTTAATATGAGCATAGCACAAAAATGACCTGATTATTACGTTTATTGATTTTTTATCTATTTTTGCGCAATTTTGTTCTCACTATAATATGTTTATTCATTCAATAACGTATAGAAAAGGAAAAACAATGAACTTAAAAACCTTAATTAGCACTACAGCATTGGCTATTAGTGCAAATACTTTCGCTGTAGATCTTGCCTCTAAAAACACTGATAGCTACCAACATATCCGCAATGCTACAGGTCGCCTGAACTACGCAGGGAAAACTTTTTTAATTGACCCGATGCTTGCTGAAAAAGGACGTTATGCAGGCTTTGAAGGAACATTAAATAGCCATTTGCGTAATCCACTTGTGGAATTGCCGATGAAAGCAGAAGATACTTTCAAAGATGTTGATGCCATTATTTTGACTCATACGCATGAAGATCATTGGGATGAGGTTGCACAAAAAATTTTACCTAAATCCATCAAAATTTTTGTGCAACATGAACGGGATGGCGACTTACTCAAAGCGCAAGGTTTTACTAACATAACCAGTTTATCGCTAGAAAAAACGGTAGAGTTCGAAGGTATTATTTTAAATAAAACCGGTGGTTCTCACGGCACAACGGAAATGTACGCTGTACCACAATTGGCCGAGATCTTAGATGAGGCGATGGGCGTAATATTCCAAGCGAAAGGCCATACAACGGTTTACTTAGTTGGTGACACAATTTGGACTGCCGAAGTAAACAAAGCCATTAATCGTTATAAACCTGATGTAATGATTATGAACACAGGTGATGCGCGTACCTTAGCTTTTCCGAATGACGGCATTATTATGGGATTACAAGATGTTGCTCATGCTCGCCAAATGCTACCGAATACAAAACTTATCACGGTGCACATGGATGCGGTAAACCATATGTCTGTGTACCGTAAGGATTTACGCCAATTTGTCCAAGCAAACAAGCTTGAAAATGTAGTAATTCCAGAAGATGGTGAAACAGTGAAGTTTTAAAAACAAGCGGTTTTAATTTTGAATTGAATTTGCAAAAACACCTAAAAATTTGACCACACTTTGTTATAAAAAAGCGTCTGAAATTTCAGACGGTCTTTTTCTAAGAAATAATTTTAATTAATTCCTTCCACTAAAATTGCGCGGCCTGTTGTTGCGCCCAAACGGATGGATTTGAATGCTTGGAAACGCCGAAATCGGGCACGATACGCAATACTTTCCGCAAAACGGGTTTTCTGTTTCAGGAAAACCGCCTGCCGGAAAACTTGACCGCGATGCAGAATATCGCTATTTTTATGGACAAACCCGATGAAGGCGAAATCATCGCGCTGGCGGCGAAAGTCGGGCTGACTGCGGGCGATTTGAACAAATATCCGACCGAATTGTCCGGCGGCATGGCGAAACGGGTAGCATTTTTGCGCCTGCTGCTGTGCGGCTGCGACCTTGCCTTGCTGGACGAGCCGTTCGTCGGTTTGTACCGCGATTTGCGCGATATTTTGGTCGCCATGCTGGTGGAAAAAATCGAGCGGCAGGGCATGGCGTGTATGCTGGTAACGCACGACCGCTTCGAAGCCGCACGCCTGAGCCATGAAATCATGCTGCTTTCCACTAAGGGCATGAACGTGCAAAACGTGATTACCCTGCCTACGCCGCTGTCCGAACGCGATTCGGTTTTTGAAAAAGCCGTGGTGCCAAGGGGGCAGGGGATTCATTATGAGGTGCTTTATGTTTTCGACTGTGATTACTGCTGCTGTTTTATATATTGCTACAGCAGTAGATTTGTTGGTAATACTATTAATATTTTTTGCTAGAGCAAATACTAGAAAAGAATATCGAGATATTTATATCGGACAATATTTAGGTTCTGTAATTTTAATATTAGTTAGTTTATTTCTAGCTTTTGTTTTGAATTATGTTCCGGAAAAATGGGTTTTGGGTTTATTAGGTTTAATACCGATTTACTTAGGTATTAAAGTTGCTATTTACGACGATTGTGAGGGCGAAAAAAGAGCTAAAAAAGAATTGGATGAAAAAGGGTTGTCAAAATTAGTCGGTATTGTTGCTTTGGTTACAGTTGCTAGTTGTGGTGCAGATAATATCGGACTTTTTGTTCCTTACTTTGTGACTTTAGATCTTGTCGACTTATTAGTTACTCTTCTTGTATTTTTAATATTGATTTTTGTTTTAGTATATACAGCACAAAGATTGGCTAATATTTCAGGTGTTGGTGAAATTGTAGAGAAGTTTAGTCGTTGGATAATGGCTGTTATTTATATTGGTTTAGGGTTATTTATTATTATTGAAAATAATACAATTCAAACAATAATATCAATAATATGAATGATACGGGCATTTGAGTATCTGACAAACCTTCGGCTTGCTTCTTCAATACAAGATACAACCCTGTCCGCCCAATAAATCCATATCCGAAAGCATCTTCATGCAGAATTAAGCCAAACCATGAATAAGTTTTTCACCCACCCCATGCGGCCGTTTTTCGTCGGTGCGGCGGTGCTTGCCATACTCGGCGCGTTGGTGTTTTTCATCAGCTCCGGTGCCGTCATTTTGAAATGAAACCAAATCAAAGCCAATTGAACCGTCATCTACTTGTGTATGGCCATCACAACCGCCGATTGCTGTTGCTGATGTTTTGTAGAAAATTTTCATGATATTGTCCTCAATTCAATATTGGTTAAATGTTTTGGCGTACTGCCGTTGAAAGTGAGTTCATTATATTGAACGGCAATATGAAGTGTTATATGATTCATCCAAATTATTTGCCTATTCCTACAAAATTATGTTCTCAACTGAAACGATAGAACGCTTATTAAAAGTTATTCCACATAACGAACTCTATTCATCACCGATTAAAGGCTTATTTCTTCGCCATTCAGATCAACCATTTTGTTACGAAGGTATTATTCAAGAGCCGAGCATTTGCATCGTGTTAAGCGGAGAACGTGAAGTGCAGCTAGGCGAACAATGCTACCGATTTGATAATCAACATTTTATGTTTTGCCCAGTAAACATACCGATGCGTGGCGAGATTAAATATGCCGAGCCGCAAAAGCCGTTTTTAGTGATGTCGATGAAAATTGATATTGAGAGCGTTAGCAAGATTTTATTAGCAAATCCAAACCTTGCAGATGATGTTCAACAGGGCGACGAAGGTTTTGCACAATGGCATCTGGATGAATCTCTCAAAAATGCTGTTGAACGTCTATTGCTCTTGCACGAAAATCCAAAAGATATTGAGTTTCTTGCATCGCTTATCCAACAAGAAATTTATTATCGACTCCTTACAGGCGAACAAGGTAGCAAATTTAAAGCCATGGTAAGCAATGGATCGCACACCAAAAAAATCGCCCAAGCCACCCATTATCTGCAACAACATTTTAGTGAAACCATCACCGTGGAAACCTTGGCAAATCTAAGTGGTATGTCATTATCTGGATTTCATAGTCATTTTAAGAAGATAACCAGCCTTTCACCGCTGCAATATCAAAAATCCTTACGTCTGATGGAAGCCAGACGACTAATTGCACAAGAAGAGCAAGGCATTACTGAAACCGCTTACCAAGTCGGCTACGAGTCACCTAGCCAATTCAGCCGTGAATACAAACGGTATTTTGGGCATGCGCCCAAGGGGGATATTAAATAGATGGGGCTTAAAGATAGGTTTAAAAACATATAAAGATGTGACCGCACTTTATCATTTAAAAAAACGTTTGAAACGATCATTTAGAGGGTTTTTTATTTAACTGAAATTTTGTGAAAAACATTAAAAATGAGATAATTCTCAAACCTTTTAAGAGGCGTTATTTATAAAAATATTTGGAGAAAGCATGGAACACAAACTTGAGGATATCATTGCGATTTTTAATCAATGTTTTGAAGAAGAATATAATACGCGATTGGTTAAAGGTGGGGATGAGCCGATTTACATCCCTGCAAATGATGAGGTGCCTTATAACGCCATTTACTTTGCGAGAGGCTTTTACAGCAGTGCATTACATGAAATTGCCCATTGGTTAGTGGCGGGGAAAGAACGCCGTAAATTAGAAGATTTTGGCTATTGGTATGAGCCGGATGGCCGTTCAGAAGATCGTCAGCGTGATTTTGAAAAGGTTGAAGTGAAGCCTCAAGCATTGGAATGGATTTTAGCCACTGCGGCGGGATTTCGTTATTTTGCCAGTGCGGATAATTTGAATGGCAATCCGGGAGATACGCAACCATTTAAGCAAGCGGTATATGAACAAGTAAAAACCTATGCAGAAAAAGGCTTACCAAAACGTGCCGAAACCTTGCGTCATGCCTTGGCTCAATTTTATGGCACAGAAGATCGAATTGATTTAGCGAAATTTGATGTGACTCGCATCTAAAGTGCGGTCATTTTTAGGCAGATTTTGCGTCTGTCAATTTTCCTTAAAATCGGCTAGAATAGGCCGATTTTATTTTTGGCTTTAACTTTATAAAAATATGAAAGATTCTATTATTGCAAAACTTGAAAGTTTAAAAGAACGTTATGAAGAATTAGAGGCATTGCTAGGCGATGCGTCGGTAATTTCGGATCAGGATAAATTCCGTGCGTATTCTAAAGAATATTCACAACTTGAAGATGTAGTGAAATGTTTTAATCGTTGGAATCAGCTTAATTCTAACATTGCTGAAGCAGAATTGATGTTAGATGATCCTGAAATGAAAGAAATGGCAGAAATGGAAATTGAAGAATCCAAAGCCGAAATTGAAGAAGTGGAGCAACAACTTCAAATTCTTTTATTACCGAAAGATCCAAATGATGAATATAACTGCTATTTAGAAATTCGTGCGGGTACTGGTGGGGATGAAGCGGGTATCTTTGCTGGCGATTTATTCCGTATGTATAGCCGTTATGCAGAAAGTAAACGCTGGCGTGTTGAAATGCTCAGTGCAAATGAAAGCGAGCAGGGCGGTTATAAAGAAGTGATCGTGAAAGTAAGCGGTGATGGCGTGTATGGTCAGTTGAAATTTGAATCAGGCGGCCACCGTGTACAACGTGTACCAAAAACGGAAAGCCAAGGTCGTATTCATACCTCTGCTTGTACTGTTGCGGTTATGCCTGAATTGCCTGAATCTGAAATGCCGGAAATCAATCCTGCAGATTTACGTATTGATACCTACCGTTCATCTGGTGCGGGTGGTCAGCACGTTAATACCACAGACTCTGCGGTACGTATTACGCACATTCCAACAGGTATTGTGGTGGAATGTCAGGATGAGCGTTCACAACATAAAAATAAAGCTAAAGCGATGTCTGTATTAGCTTCACGTATTGTGCAAGCCGAACAAGAGCGTCAAGCCGCAGAGCAAGCAGATACCCGCCGTAACTTATTAGGTTCAGGCGACCGTTCTGATAAAATTCGTACTTATAACTACCCACAAGGTCGTGTAACAGATCACCGTATCAACTTAACGCTCTATCGCTTAGATGAAGTGATGAACGGCAAAATTGACGAGCTTATTCAGCCGATTATTACTGAATATCAGGCAGATCAATTA
>JAWHBY010000034.1:0-20537 GCA_032568935.1 Parahaemophilus parainfluenzae | reverse complement strand
ATTTAAAGTGGTGGGTCGTGAAGGATTCGAACCTTCGACCAACGGATTAAAAGTCCGCTGCTCTACCGACTGAGCTAACGACCCACAGGTATAATTTTGAAATGGTGCCCGAAGCCAGACTTGAACTGGCACGCCTCGAAAGGCGAGGGATTTTAAATCCCATAACAAGCCTTTTAAAAACAATAATTTACTTTAATTTCAAAGCGTTGTAAGAGTAAATAAGAGTATATAAAGGTAAATATAAAATGATGTCGCCAGTTAATCGCCACTAAAAAATAGGAAAAGTACAAG
Organism: Parahaemophilus parainfluenzae; assembly: GCA_032568935.1. GTDB lineage: Bacteria > Pseudomonadota > Gammaproteobacteria > Enterobacterales > Pasteurellaceae > Haemophilus_D > Haemophilus_D parainfluenzae_AE. The sequence goes on along the minus strand of JAWHBY010000034.1, from coordinate 20,246 downwards.
GGATTCTTTAAAAATGAATCCCTTTATTGCGCGGGATTGAAAAGAGGATTGAATTTAACCGCACTTTCTAAATGCGATGGGGCGAAGTGTGCATAACGCATAGTCATTTCAATGGTTGAGTGTCCTAGAATTTCTTTCAACACTAAAATATTCCCGCCGTTCATCATAAAATGACTGGCGAAAGTGTGGCGTAGCACGTGGGTAAGTTGTCCTTTCGGTAATTCAATTTCTGCACGAGTAACGGCATTTTCAAAGGATTCATAAGCATCATTGAATAATCTGCCACGCTTTTTCGGCAGCATGTCGAATAATTCTTTGCTGATAGGTACAGTTCGATTTTTCTTTGATTTCGTATTTACGAACGTGATTTTGTATGGCATTACTTGTGATTGGGTTAGCGTTTCCGCCTCACTCCAACGTGCACCGGTTGCCAAGCAAATTCGAACAATTAAGCCCAAGTCTGGGTTGCGTGAGTTATCACATTCAAGCAATAGGCGGTAAATATCACGCTCATACAGAAAAGCAAGTTCGGTGTCGCGCTCTTTAAATAAACGAACGCCATCAAGGGGATTTTGAGCAGTCCACTTCCGTAATGATTTCAATTCGTTAAAAACTGCCCGCAAGTAAGCGTGTTCACGGTTTACCGTGGCTTCTTTCGGGGGCTTATTCTTATTTAAAGAAAAGTCACCATCAAGGCGGCGTTTGCGGTAGTCGGCAAAGATTTCTGCATTAAACTCATTCGCGGGCGGGTCGCCCAAGTTTGCGCATAAGTTTTTCAATTTGGCTAAACGTGCCTCACCATCAGACAGCGTTTTGCCATGCACGTCAAACCATTCTTGCACGTAAAAACTTAGCGCGGGCAAGTCGTTTGATTCTAAAACTTGTACAGAATCAACCGCAGTTGTCGTTTGTTCTTTGGCTTGATTGTAAAAACGTAGCGCATCGCCTTTAGTTAAAAACCACTTACGCGACCGCTTGCCGTTTACATAAACTTCCGCAAGCCATTTTCCGTTTTTAGTGTCTTTACGAACAGCCATTGTTAAAATTAATTATCTAAAAGTTATTTTTGTTAGTTATCTGAATTACTAATTCTTCAATATCTTGTATGATTTCCCTACAATATTTGATGTCATTTTTTATTGAGGTTACTGTGTTTGCAGACTTATCTTTAATTAAATTATTTCTAATTTTTATCAATAACTCTTGAAGATTGTTTAATTTTTCTAATATCTTATCACTCACATCAGCAACTACAGCTTGATAGATTCTACAAAATGTTTTTATTTTCATTACTGACATTAATAAATCATTAAATAAAAATAAATCAGTTTGATCTAATTTAGCTTCTTTATTATTCAACATTGATATAAAAATATAGGTATTGACATGCAACTGATTTATATTTACTAATAGTTTTTCTTCAATATTTAGGGCTTGTTGTTCTTTCCACGTATTCATTCCGCGCTTCGCAACATATAGTGCACCAACTGTTGCTATGGCACCCAGTAGAGTTGATAACGCTCCAACCCATGTTGCTAAATCAAACTTAACCAAAAGTACACCGTTTCCGGCAAGAAAACCAATCAAACCGCCGATAGAAAAAGACAAAACAATGAGAAAGGCGAAAAGAACAGAAATCATGATTAAAAACTCTCACAAGTTGTTTACCGTTTTATACACCCGTCGCGAATTTCACGCATTTCTTTTGCATTAAGTACAACACTTTGCGGGCGCACTGTGTAAAGGCTATTTGATGATGTGTCATAGAGTTGGCCATCAATAACAAACGTGAATGTTTTATCTTTGATAAACACGTCTAAATTCACGTAAGTATCAAATTTTGATTCGCTGATCATATATTGTTTAGTTACGCCATTATGATATTCAAGCGAAATATCATAAATGCTCTTACTCTTTGTTGATGTTTTACTACTCTTTTTGTCAAAAATGGAACATTGCGCCGTGAATGAGAAAAACTGATTTTTAGATTTACCAAAAGAAAAACTAAACGCGGGCTTATCATTCATTGAATAATCATCAGCAATAACACCAAATGGCTGATAATCACCAGATTCAATCGTGCCGGCAAGGATAGGCGAGGAAAATAATAGAAAGGTCAATCCAATCAATCTTTTCATCACATTTTCTCCATCTTCAAAATCACTTTCCCCACCACATCAATATCACTCAATTCACATTCAAAACTGAATTTGCCGCCGTCTACACGGATTTTCCCTGCAGGTAACACGGTGATATAACGGATAAGATGAGAGTTTTCAACGATGACGAAGTATTCACCATCCACTAAATTGCCGTAATCGCTAGTCGCAAAATAGGTGTGATTGTCTTCATTAATACAAAACACTTTGTCATAACTTTCACGGCAGTCTAAATTCGGTAAATATGGCAAAAGAAAGGGTTTATTTTCTATTATGAAAGATTTTCCATTTTCTAGGCGAATCGCATTAAAATATTTCAAGTCATCTGATTTATCAAAAATCGGCTCTTCTCCAAAGGCGACATAGTTCAACCTAGCCCCTGTTTCAGAGACGCAACGAATCACCAATTCAGCAGGGAAAAAATCACGAGAAACCCAAGTGCTAAAGGTACTTGCAGAGATTCCAAGGTATTCACCTAAGTCTTTTCTTTTTGCAAATCCATATGCTTTTTGAATGCGGTCTATAACATCCTTCCCGCCAATAAATTCTATTTTATTCATAATTTGAGACATAAATTCATATTGACATACGCAAATGAGCCATAATATTATAATTACGCAAATGAGACATAAATCATATTTAACCTTATTTAACCAAGAAGGAGTTTAAGCAATGACCAGTCAAAATGCAATTTGTATAAATATACAGGTGGTTGCACCTTACGTAACCATGAAGAAATTCGCTGAAATTACTGGGGTTTCACACAGCACAGTGAAAAATTTAAGAGCGGCGGGCAAACTGCCAATTTTAGAAAAAGAGGGGAAGAAAGGCACCGTATTAATCAACATGGTGGCGCTCGCTAAAGAAGCTGCAATGCAAGCATAAAAAACCGCACTAAAAAAGTGCGGTCAGTTTCCAAAAGATTTTAGTTAGAAGGGGAAGACAATGACTAAAACATCAACATTAAAATTCTTTGTTCAAGAAAAAGTCGAAAAAGGCGAAATCACCATTGAACAAACCAAAGAAATTTCGGCTGTAATTAAACAATCTAGTTCCGTTTCGCCAAACGCTCAACAAAAGGCACAAGCACATCAAGCAATTCGGGCGATATTTGAGACGTTGAATCAATCAGCATGTGAAGCTCGTTCTCCACATCATCAAGTAAATCAGGGTGGCGAGAAAGTCCACGCAACAAGCAACCCATCACGCGTTCTTGAAGTGCCAGTTGTAAATGCTGCTGATAAATATGTGCTTGCATATCTTCAATTGTTTTTTCAATCAGATCGTTCGCCATGTGAAATCCTTAAATTAAGTAACCGTTTATTTATTTTAGGGCAAGCATACAACAAAAAAAGCAAATAAAAAAGTGAGGGCTTGGCAATGTATGTGACAGATAAAATCAGTGCAATCGAACAATGGCATAAAGAACAAGGTGTGCCATTGCTGCAAGCTAAAAATAGCGAAGATGTGATGCATCAAATGGAATTAAGCCAATATCCTGTCGAGCGAGCTTTTAACTATTTAACTGTTCAAAGACGAGAAATGCTTAAGGCAGTCGCTGATATTGAGCCATCAGAAGATTACATCCGCCCTGATTTGAGCGGCGATAAACTTTGTCATTATAACGATAAAGGTATTAGTAAATTAGCGAGAGGATTAAGGGATTTGACTGAGTTACGCCGAAGTTTCCCGCAATCTATTCGCCTTGCTGATTTTTATGATATCGACCCACACACAAGGGGGCAATAATGGAAAACAAACCAAGTACTGCAAACTGCTTGAAAGCGGCTAAAAAGTGGCGAAACAAATATTGGATTTATCGCACAAAATGGGAGTTGTTTAAAAGACAACAAAACGAAGTTGCCGCAAGTGCCATCTATCACAAGATGGTAATTGCATTAGATAACGTAGGGTATTTAACCAAGAAAGCCGAAGAGCTGGCTCATTAAGGAGATTTTATTATGCAAGAACATTTTATCGAATTATCAAATCGCTACAGCATTAAGTTAAGCGAAACAGAGAAGTACATTATTTACAAAATTGAACTACAAGAAAATGGCACTTATGAACGAGTTGGCGGGAAAGTTTGTAAAGACTTATTCAAGGTGGTTGATACGCTCATTCTTTGTGAATTGATGGGGGATGATATAAATGCGCTATCTGACGTCGCCAAAAAATTAGAAGAAATCTACGCAGAAGTAAAACGCATCACCGAAATTCAAGCCACTTATGCGCAGGCATAAACACTTTTTTTATCTAGTTTCATTAATCAAATTCATCTAAATAAATTTAGAATGAAATTAATTCATAAAAATAAAGAGCGAATACCAAAATGTGGGAACAGCAACGCGATAATACGATCATTGCCAAACATGCACACATGGCAGTGGTTGCATGTGAGCGCCATCAAGCAGCAGAAAACGGTCAAAAATTTGACCGCACTTTTCTGCCGTTTGAGGAAAGCTGTTACACGCCATTACAGTTGGAGCTGTTTGCGATTAACTCCGCTGATTTTGAGTTTATCGAAAAGACACTTGAAAGCTTGCCTCGTCAACGTCAGCGCGAATATTTCCGCAAACTTTACATTAAGGCCTATCGTTCTGTAAAAGACGATGGGTCGATTGCATTTGCCCTCGGAAATAAACAACGCCGATACGCCAATGATTATTTGCGCGATGTGTTAGATGTGCGTTTACAAAAAGTCTTTTCACAATACAACGTGAACGTAGATTTTTTACAAGCATTCATCAATACACCGCAATGGTTGCTATCTGTTAAAAATGAAATGCAACAAGCCGTGCAGTTCTCTACGGTGCCAACACGTGAAGAATTAGCAAAACACTATAACGAATTGCATTACAGCGGATTCCGTTTTCAAGTGTTCGGCATCCAACAAAAGCAAAAACAATTACCTTTCTATTTAATTACCGAAAGCAAATTGAAAAAGATGGCGTATCAAATTTCTACGGCATTTACTCAATTCCAATTTGATTGCACACACTTTTTAAAAAATGGCATCGAAAGCGACAATGAGAGCGATATTCAAGGCTATTTCTATCAGCTTTATAAATGGTGTGGTGAAATCGCCCTTTCTGCGGGTTTCAAAATCCCTCACTGGGAAAAAATCGAAAACCACAAATACATCAAAGACGAATATATCGACAGCACCTTAATTCGCTTAACCTGCGAAAAATGGTGGTTTAAGCAAATGAGAGACATACAAAAACGTATGGTCGAACATATCGCCATTGCCTGCGGTGAAGTGCGTGCCAACGCCGCCAGTTATATCTCCAATCAAAGTTTCCAAGAATGGCAACTGCAACAACGCAAGAATCACGATTACTTGCGCGCCATGATAATTGAAAACATCGACAATCCCGAAGAACAGGTCGAACTTTTCGATATGTTCTTGAAATCATCATCTAACCCCGCATTACGTCGTAATGAAATGATGGTGCGCTTGCGTGGCTTGGAAGAATGGGCAGAAGAAAATAACAATGAAGCCTTATTTTTAACCCTCACTGCGCCATCATCATTCCACGCAGGAAACAGCAACAAAAAATGGTCGGGAGTTAATCCACGAGATACGCAAAACTATCTAAACAAAGTGTGGCAACAATTCCGTGCTTTGTTAGCAAAACGTGATATTAAATTTTATGGTATGCGAGTGGCAGAGCCGCACAAAGACGGTACGCCACACTGGCATGCGTTAGCTTACGTGCCGGCAGAACACAAAGAAGAAGTCATCCGATTATTTAAACAAAAAGCCCTAGAGTTAGACGGTAATGAAAAAGGTGCAGCAGAACACCGTTGCAAGGTGGAAGAATGCGATAAAACAAAAGGCAGCGCAACGGCTTACATTGCCAAATATATTGCGAAAAATATTGATGGTTTCGCCCTTGCAGGCGAAGTGTCAGACGAAGACACAACACTAAGCCTACACGATAACGCATTGCGCGTTCGTGCATGGGCGAGCCGTTGGGGTATTCGTCAGTTCCAATTCTACGGTGGCGCATCAATTTCTGTTTGGCGCGAATTGCGCCGATTAATCAGTGGTCAAGCAGATGATGAAATTATCGATAAAGCTCAAGCAGCAGCAGGTATAGCAAATGATTATGCCGCCTACATGGATATTCAAGGCGGGGCACTGGCTAAACGTACTGATCAACCAATCAAGCTAGATTATGAAACCAAGCCAGCGAATAAATATGGTGAACAGCGTAAAGCCATTATTGGGCTGGCTAACCGATTTAGTCTTAAACAAGTCATCTCACGCACCAAAAAATGGCAAATTAAAAAACGCCCACAAGATTTTGCACAACGCACAGAATCTATGGTTGAGCGTAGCTCAACCGCTAACAATAGCGCACGCAGTGCGCCTTGGACTTGTGTCAGTAACTGTAACCGCTCAATTATTGAGCAAAAGATCAAATTACTGACACAATCGATCTGCGCACCACTTAGCGCACAAAAATTAGACTATTTATTCAAGTACAAACGGCTAACCATAGATAAATATACAGCCTTAACACTCACCGAAAACGATGTGCAGTTAGTGAAACGGAATCAAAACATGATGACGTCGCTTTCCCCTGTGCCGAGAAACCTTCAAAAGCTCAAAGATTTTCATAAAAGCCAACGTATTCAATAGGAGAAAACACAATGAACAAAAGAAAACAGAAACAAATCCGCAAAATTATGGCGGCAAAACGTGCGGAAAAGTGCGGTCAAATTGAAGTAGAAAAATTAAAAGCCGATGTATGGGCGCTATCAATCCACTTACAACAAACTAACCGCAGTTTAAAGATTAAAAATGAATCAAGCGAATCCATTAACCGCTATTTTGTCCGCGCGATTAAACAATTAGAAGACGATATAAAACGCGAACGTATAAGCCACGTTTTGTTAGGGCTTGCCAGTGGAGCGGTTGGCGGGATTATTGGGATGTTTATGTGGGTGTTGTGTATTCTTTAGCCTAAGGAGATTTATGGAAGAAATACAATTAATTGATGGTAAGCGATATGTAGTGCTTGAATGTGAATTTGCTAGAGAATGGAAAATTGGGCGCGCAAGCCGAGAAACCGTGACGTATAGCGAGGCGGAAGAAATCGCGAACTATTACAGAAAATATTTAAAAATTTCACCTGAGCGAATCCTAATTGTGGAAGTACCTAATGTTATTAAACGTAGAGATTGAAAGGAAAGAAAAATGGCAGATTTACAACAACTTATTAAAAACATCGAACAATGGGCGGAAGATCGCAATTTAATTGAGGGTTCAACACCGCAGAAACAATTTATCAAACTTATTGAAGAATTCGGGGAGCTATGCAGTGGAGTATCAAAAAATAAAATTGATGTAGTGAAAGATAGCATCGGGGATTGCTTTGTGGTGATGGTTATTTTAAATAAGCAAACTAATAGCAACTTTGATTTTATGCCTTTGCCATACTTGGTATTGGATATATCCGGGATTGATATTTGGATTGAAAAGTGTGTAGCAAAATTTGCAAGTATTTCAGAAAAAATAAATTATACAGGAAAAGCAAACCGCCATTTTGAATATGATTTTGCTTATACATTATATTGTCTTATCAATATTTCGAATGAATATGGATTAACATTAGAAAGCTGTGTACAAACAGCGTGGGATGAAATCAAAGACCGCAAAGGACGCATGATTAATGGCGTATTTGTTAAAGAATCAGACTTATAAGGCGAAAATGATGACTAAATCCAATACCAAAAAATCAGATAAAGACTTATGGGCTACACCTTGGTGGGTTTTTCATTATGCGGAAAAATATTTCAGCATCAAATTTGATTTAGATGCGTGTGCCATGCAGCACAACACCAAAGTGAAAAAATTTATCAGCCCAGAACAAGACACGCTAACAGCAGATTGGCAAGGGCGTTATTGCTGGATGAATCCGCCTTATAGTAACCCGTTGCCCTTTGTGTTGCGCGCAATCCAACAAAGCGTGTTACATAACAAAACGGTGGTAATGTTGCTTAATGTAGATGGTTCGACAAAATGGTTTGATATGTGTGTGCGTAATGCAAAAGAAATCGTCTATATCACCAATTCGCGTATACCTTTCATCAACAACGAAACAGGCGAGGAAACAGACCAAAACAACAAACCGCAAATGCTGGTGCTATTTGAGCCAAAAGCACCTTACGGCAGTTTGAAATCGTCTTATGTGTCATTGCATACGATGAAAGAACAGGGATTAAACACAAAATAAAAAAAGCCGCTATTTCTAGCGGCTTTTTTCATCATCTAATATCTTTCTTAATTTGGCTTTTTCGTCATCTGACAGTTTTCCTAAAACTAGTTCAAGTAATTTATCTTTTGTTAATTTACTACTTCGTGTGGTGTGTCCGAATTCCATATTCATGACAAAGCGATGACCGCACTGGGGATTTTTGCAAGCACAATAATAACGTGTGAATTCACTGTGTATGCGTTCAGATCTTTCAATTACTGATTTTGCATTGCAAACAGTGCAATAAATATCTGTTGTTCTTGCCATTTTCCCCAAAAGCCACAAAATTAATATGTGATCATTATTATATATAACACTGTCATTTTGTATAGTCTTCGAACGTAAATTTATTTGCTAAAATTTTGCTCACGGAACTTGATTTTTAACAAAGTTTTTATTTCGGGATCACTGTTGATAGTTTCAGCTATTATCTCCTGCAGTGGCATGACTTCATCATAGTGATAGACTTCACGATATTTTAAGGGGTCACCTAATCCTGCCGTATTTGTTGGGATGATGCCGCTTAAACCTGCAGGGAATCTGTGTGCGGTTAAAACATCTTGAGCCGAAATATTTTTAATGTTGGCAAATTCATCTTTGGTGCCGGTATCTCCAATCGGAATCACTTTTAACCCGTCAGGATGACCGCCCGCAATATTCACAAACATAGAGCGGAAATTTCCTACGCCTTTAGATTCGCTGATCTTTCTTGCGATCTCTTCTTCCATTTCTTCCGTTAAGTCTGGATCCGTAGAGTATAAAATAAAACCCATGTGTGCCCCATTGCTGAAATAACGGCGACGGAATACCGTGGCATCTGAATTGAGCAAAGCGGACTGAATTCCACCCACATAATCAGGCGATCCGTAAACTTGCTGCATGGGATCATAAAGTTTAATGAATATAATATCTTTCGCATCATAGCGATAGATTTCTTGTGCGGTATCATAAAGCGATTTTTTCATCAAATACGAATAGCCGCCGTCCTTGCGTACACGTAAATAAAGGCTGGAAAGAGGCACTAAACGCACAACTTGACCAAAACCATTACGAACTTTTAAAAGCCCCACATCTCCAAATTGAATTAAGTTTAGGCAAAGTGCGCGCATATCCATACGAGATAACGCTTTTCCGCCTTCGTAGAGTGCGCTTACCATGTTGGCTCGACTATGCAGAATTCCGCCATGTTGTGCGTTTTGGTGTGGTAGTTTTGCCAGTGCGTGACGATTCACTGGGGGAAAATAGCAGTTGTAATTTTCGTCAAAGCCAATACCTACATAATCTAACGCGGGTGAGGCGGTTATCTCACTTAACGAAAAAGTGCGGTCATTAATAGGCGCAATCACAATGCCTTTTTTACTGTCTTTTTTTACATTAGTTTCCACTTAATACACTCCATCCGCGACGTTTGCGCGGTTTATCATTTAAAGATTTTTTGTTGATGGCATTACAAATGGCGAAAAACACATCGGCGTGCTGTGTTTTTACAGTGCGTTCAGCCGTGAACGTCATCGTATTGCCCGATTTGGTTGATTGGTGCTTAATCATTAAAAAGCTAGGCACAATATCAAGTTCTTTTTCGCTCCACTCAATTTGCCCATGCTCAACTAAATCATGCACTTTCAGCACCATACCTGTTTTGCTTTCTGGGTTGTAAATAATCGCCGTGGCCGCACGGCGTGCAAACTCTTTCACCAGTTCATAAACCCCATAACCCACGCCTGTTGCATCAATGCCGATGTAGGTCATATTGTATTTTTCATAAAGTGCACGAATTTGGTTCGCTTGATACACATAAGATAGCCCATGCCATTGATGCCGTTCGAGCAAGCGATATTTTTCACCGGGTAACGCAGGCGGAGCAATAATCACAAAGCTAGCCCCATCGCCACTGTGTGCGGGGTCGAATCCGCCCCAAACTTCACGATCACCAAAAGGGCGATCCGCTTTTGGGTTAAAGTCTTTCCATTTCGTAATATCTACGCCACATTTTAAAAGTTGATGAACGGTGAAAATAGAATCCGCATCATCAATCCAAACGCACATATAAAGCTGATTGAACGCGTATTTGCTATAGCGCTGTTTCAGTTTCTCAATATTAAATAACGTATCTGCACCGCCTTTTAGCGCATCTTCAATCGTCACGACATAACGCCACTGACCATCAGGGCAAAGTCGCCCACCGTCGCGCAATTCTGCAAAGGTTGGGAATGGAATGTTTTTGCGTTTTGGATCGCCATCGCGCCAGTTGTCACCACTCCAGAATGAATAGGATTCGTGGAATTTAGAAGACGGCGTGCTGAAATAGGTTTCACGCCATTTCGCATGCGTTGCCATAGCTGATGCCACATCATTGAATCGCTGAAAGTCACGAATCCATGCGTATTCGTCACCGTACACATGGCCACTATTACCCTGTGACGTGTTTTTGTTGGTTGATAAAAAATGCAGTTCCGCCCCGTTGCTTAAAATAATGGGGTTGCCGGTCAGCTCAACGCCGAAATATTCCCGCGCCATCTTCACAATGTAGTTTTTAAAGATTTCTGCTTGTCGCTTACTAGCTGATAAGAATATTTGATTGTCACCGCTGAAAATCGCATCTTCCAAAGCCTCAAAACTAAAATAATAGGTTGCCCCAATTTGGCGCGATTTCAGAATATTGCGCACATCGTGGTGCTTGTTGGCGCGGATGTGTTTTTGATAATAAAACAACGAATCAATAAACGGCTGGCACATTTCGGGCGTAACGTGGGAAATATCATTCTTCACCCGCTTTTTCTTCTTACGTTCGTCACCGTCACCGCTGTCGGCAAAGGCGCGTTCACCGCTAGAAACATCATTAGAATTGACCGCACTTTTTGCCGTCACTTTAGCTACCGTTGCTGCACGTTGCTTTTTGTACTGAATATCTTTATCGATCAGGGCTTCGAGTTCTTTTATTTCCTGATCGCTTTTATTTTCCCGTTCTGTCAGCGTGATAATGCGTAGCGCGATCAATTCTTCAATCCCGCTTTCGCTGATTAAATTGCGCCAATTGTATTTTTCAGCCCAATAGTAAATCGGGCGTGTGCTATTTAAACCTAATTCTTCAGCGATCTCTTTCGGCGTGTATTTTTTTAAATATAAAAACTTTGCCGCATAAATCACTTCGTCATCGTAGCGTTTTGTTTTTCTTTTTCTTAGCTTAGATTCCGTCATCTTTTATCTTGCTGTTGTTGTGTTGGGCGTATTGTGGCAACAAAAACAGCAAAATTTTAATGTCAAAAATTGGATGTGTTCGGATACGCGCAGTTATTGATCTATATCCGAATATATCCGAATTTCGCCCCGTGATTTTGCAAAAAAGATCGGCAAAAATGGCGGCACTTACGCAAACAAAGCGAAACATAGGCATTTTTAAAATGAACAAATCTAAACTCAAAACTGATTTTATTTGTATCGCCACATCGGGCTATACCGTGGACGGTCGCCAAATCACCGCCCAAGAATTGCACGAAATGGCGGAAACATACGATCCAGAACACTACACCGCGAATTTATGGCCAGAACATCGCCGTTGGTTCAATATGGGGCAAGTGATCGAACTGAAAGCAGAAGAAAATGAAAAAGGCGAAACACAACTTTTTGCCATCATCGCGCCAAACCAAGAATTAATCGAATACAACAGAGCGGGTCAGTATTTATTCACCAGCATTGAAATTACCCCGAATTTCCGCAACAGCGGCAAGGCTTATTTATCGGGTTTAGGTGTCACCGATTCCCCGGCATCTGTCGGTACAACGGAATTGAAATTCTTTAGCGCAGAGCAAAAAGACATGATTTTTGGCGAGTTCGTCAAAGTGAATTTTTCTGCAAAAGAAAATGAAGAAGAAAAAATGACACGTAGTTTTTTCAACGCGATCAAACAATTCTTTTCATCTTCCGAACAACCGGAAGAACAACCAACTCCCAATAACAACAATAATAAAGAGGACGATGCAATGAATGATAAACAGTTCAAGCAATTAATTGATGCGATGAATGGTTTAGGCACCAAAATTGACAGCCATTTTTCAGCTAAAGTGGAAACCAAGCCAGAGCCACAACCAACAGAAAAGAAAGATGAACAACCGCAAGGCGTAACAGCGGAACAGTTCAATCAACTTTTAACAACGGTTCAGGCGTTGGATAAAAAATTCAACGAATTAAGCCAAGAACAAACCATTGTGCCAACTGGCGTGCCAACCGTTGAAAACGAAAATGTATACAGCGTAAACGGCTATAACATTAACTTATCAAAAGGATTCTAAATAATGAATAAAACAGCGTTTTATGCACTTGCAGCCGCATTATCGAAACATTTTAATCAACCTATTGATTCAATTCTGCGTGGCGAAAGTTTTGCACTTAAAGCACCTGAAGCAGCACTGTTAGGCGAAAATATTCAACAGCGTTCCGATTTCTTGAAACAAATTAATATGATTCAAGTAGCTCACACGAAGGGTCAAAAATTATTTGGTGCAACAGAAAAAGGCGTTACTGGTCGTAAACAAACTGGCCGTAATTTAGCTAATCTTAATCATACTCAAAATGGTTTTGAATTAGCGGAAACGGATAGTGGCGTTATTGTGCCATGGGCATTATTTGATTCGTTCGCTATTTTTAAAGATCGCCTTGTTGAGCTTTATAGTGAGTATTTCCAAAACCAAGTTGCATTAGATATCTTGCAAATTGGCTGGAACGGTCAAAGCGTAGCAGATAATACAACTGAAACAGATTTGTCTGATGTGAATAAAGGCTGGCTGAAACTTTTACAAGAACAACGTGCGGCCAACTTCATGACCGAATCTACAAAATCATCAGGCAAAATTACCATTTTTGGCGATAACGCGGATTATGCGAATCTTGATGATTTAGCCTTTGACTTAAAACAAGGCTTAGATTTCCGTCATCAAAACCGAAATGATTTAGTCTTCCTTGTTGGTGCTGATTTAGTCAGCAAAGAAACGAAACTCATTCAGAAAAAACATGGTTTAACCCCTACCGAAAAAGCCGCATTAGGTTCACATAACTTAATGGGTTCATTCGGTGGCATGAATGCCATTACCCCACCGAACTTCCCGGCACGCGCTGCAGCTGTGACAACACTTAAAAACTTAAGTGTGTACACTGAAGCTGAAAGTGTACGTCGCTCTTTGCGCAATGATGAAGATAAAAAAGGTGTGGTGACATCTTACTACCGACAAGAAGGCTATGTTGTGGAAGATTTAGGTTTAATGACTGCTATCGACCATACCAAAGTGAAATTAAACGGTGAAGAATAGGAACTAACCAAAAATGGGAATGCGAGATTTTCAACGTCAAATGCAGGCACTAGCAGACATTAATCAAGTATCAGAGAGCAACACACAAAAAAGTGCGGTTGCGACTCACGGTAATGATTATGCAGTGCTTGAAATTGCGTTACAAAACGATGTTAATGCGGTGCGCGCATTCCCAACACGTGCCGAAAAATTAGATTACAAGCGCAACCGCTTTTTGCCGAAGTGGTTGCCCTTTGTGAATGAATATTTAGATAAAGGGGCAATTTATCAGAATGATTACTTGGTTTATTGCATTGTGTATTTGTTTGACATTGCTGATTTTGACCGAGCCTTGTCATTGGCTGAAAAAGCAATTGAGCAAAATCAATCTATGCCGCAAGGGTGGCAAACCACATTGCCAAACTTTGTCGCAGACCAAATTTACAACTGGACAGATAAAACCGCCGCAGCTGGTCAATCCGTGGAGCCATATTTTTCACAAACTTTTAAAAACGTGGCGACCCAGTGGAAGTTGCACGAAATTGTCACAGCGAAGTGGCTAAAATTAGCGGCGGCACTGCTTTTACGCAGTCCTCAAGGCAAAGTACAAGCCAGTGGTATTGATGATGCCGAAACCCTTGTACTGGCTATTCAGTTATGTAACCGCGCTTTCCAACTCAATCAGAAAGCGGGTGTAAAAAATATGATTGAGCGTTGTGTCATGCGTTTAAACGCGTTAGCAAAATCGGGCGATTACGACCCGAACAGTCTTCCCCAAGTGGCGGGTTTGAGTTTGGAAAAACAGCAAATTGATTTTGATCTTGTTATTGAAAAACTCACTGCCCGCCCACTCCAAAACAGCGAGGAAGGCAATGTTTAACGGCAGAACACAAGATTACGATGACACTACGATCACAAATAGCGGATTCTGGTGTGACATCACTATTGATGAATTTCAAAAACAACGGGCAATTCCATTACAGATCCCCGTTGAAATGGTGAAGGCGGCACTAATTGCTGCTATGCAAGGGATTAACATTGATTTAGCAGAAGTAGAAGAAAACTACCGCAAAAGCAAAATCAATTCTGTGCAAGAAATTTCAGCGCAACGTATTGACGGCGAAAATTACGCAGAAAGCCTTTACAAGAAGGCAGTATTCGCCAGAGCAAAAGCGGAGTTGTTACCAGAATTTAATACGCTTTCGGGGCGAGAAATTCACCAAAATCGCGAATATGTGGCCGAGCAAAAAAGCCTCTTGGCAGAGGCAACCCACGCTATTCGTACATTAAAAGGTAAAAAACGGGGATCGGTATGGCTGCTGTAAAAAAGATGTTGTATCAGCAATTAACAGATTTTTTGCTTACCAAGCTGCCGAAACGCTACCACGGGAATTTTTACAGCTGGATTGAAGAGGGCAAATTATTGAATGAAGGGCGACAAGTGACCGAAAACGGCATTGAAGTGTGCCACCTTTCCTATAACGGTGTATTTCACTTTGAGGCTTTGCCATTCAACGAAATTTCCCCCGCTTATCTAATGGCGCATATTCAAGTGTGGGTAAACGAAAATGACCCCATGCGCGATGTATTGGATGAAAATGAAATCCCATTTGATTTAGACATTATCGACGATAACACGGCAGATTTAATCTTTACCATTGCTTTCCGTGAGCCACTCACGGCAATAGAAGATAGCGAAGGAGAATTAAAAATTGATGGTGTGAATTACCGATTGGACAGCATCGAAATATTCACAGTAGAAGAAATTGACGTTGTCGTAAGGGTTGAACATGAACATCCGAATGGGGATTGATAAAGAAGACTTAAAAAAGTTTCTGAAAGATCTTGAAATCATCAGTTTACCCGATAAGAAAAAACGTGAAATTTTAATCCGCTCTTTGCAAATGATTAAACGCCAAGCAGTGAAAAGTGCGGCAAACCAACGTAACCCGATGGGCGAAAGTTGGAAGAAACGAAAAAACGGCACAGCAAAAATGCTACGCCGAATTGCAAAGTTAGCCAACAGTAAAGCCGAAAAAGCGCAAGGCGCATTGTTTTATAAGCAAAAACGAACGGGCGAAATTGCGCAAGAACACCAAGAAGGAATTCCGCACTTATTTAAAAAAACGGAGTTCCCAGGCAAAAATAAAGGTGGCATTGGGTCAGACCCTTGCACCTTGCGCCAAGCAAAGAAATTAAAAGATTTAGGTTATACCGTGGCAAACGGTAAAACAAAAAACGGCAAAGCGAAACGCCGCAAGCCGACATTAAGCGAAATCCGCAGCACCTTATCACGTGCGAAAGCCAGTTTGATTATACGTAAACTGGAAGAAAAGAATGGTATTAATCCGAGTAGACATTTAATGCAATGGATAATTCCAACGGAAAAACGTCCATTCTTGGATACACGTGAAGAAGAAAACGCCAAGATTATTTTGGCGGAAATTCAAAAATATACTCAAAAACAACAATAAGAGGACAATAAAGAATGTTCCCATCTGTACAAATTAACGCTCTTAATCAGTTAAGTGGCGAAACTAAGGAAATTGAACGCCACGCCTTGTTTGTCGGCGTAGGCACCGTTAATCCAGGAAAGTTATTGGCATTAACGCCTGATTCCGATTTTGACAAAGTATTTGGCGAAACCGATACAGACTTAAAAAAACAAGTGCGTGCGGCAATGCTTAATGCGGGGCAAAACTGGTTTGCGCATGTTTATATTGCACAAGAAGACGGCTATGACTTTGTCGAATGTGTGAAAAAAGCCAATCAAACCGCCTCTTTTGAATATTGTGTCAATACCAGATATTTAGGCGTAGATAAAGCAAGTATTGGTAAATTGCAAGAATGCTATGCAGAACTACTTGCTAAATTTGGTCGCCGAACTTTCTTTATTCAGGCCGTACAAGGTATTAATCATGATCAATCTGACGGTGAAACATGGGATCAATATGTGCAGAAACTTACCACTTTGCAACAAACCATTGTCGCCGATCACGTTTGCCTTGTGCCTTTACTATTCGGCAATGAGGCGGGCGTATTGGCAGGGCGATTGGCAAATCGTGCCGTCACAGTGGCAGACAGTCCCGCAAGAGTTCAGACGGGGGCTTTGGTCTCATTGGGTAACGCTGAAAAACCGTTAGACAAAGATGGCAATGAGCTTACCCTTGCGCATTTAAAATCACTTGAAACTGCACGTTATTCTGTGCCGATGTGGTATCCCGATTATGACGGTTATTACTGGGCGGACGGTCGCACGTTAGACGTAGAAGGCGGCGATTATCAAGTGATTGAGAATGTACGTGTTGTCGATAAAGCAGCACGAAAAGTTCGTTTGTTAGCTATCGCGAAAATTGCTGACCGCTCTTTTAACTCCACAACCTCAAGTACCGCATATCACCAAGGCTATTTTGCCAAACCGATGCGCGACATGAGCAAATCCGCAACCATCAACGGCAAGGATTTTCCAGGCGAATGTATGCCACCTAAAGATGATGCCATCACGATTGTGTGGCAAAGCAAAAACAAGGTGACGATTTATATCAAAGTGCGCCCTTACGATTGCCCGAAAGATATTACGGCAAACATTTTCTTAGATTTAGAAACCTTAGGAGATTAATAAATGGAACGAATCAGCGGAATGAGTTTCGATTTCTACATGATGGGCTTTCCGATCCACGTGGAATCAGTGAATCTATCCATTAGTGATAATAGTGCTGTGGCTTTAACCCGTGGTATTCCTGATGGCTGGGTAAGCGGTGATGTTGCTGCAGAAGGTGAAATAGAGCTTGATTCAAAAAACTTTCAAAAATTATCACAAGCGGCAGCTAGTGCAGGCAGTTATCGCAGCTTGCCGGAAGTGGATTTTACCTTCTTTGCGATGCGTGGCGGTGTGCGCGACAAAGTGGAAACTTACGGCAATAAAATTATTTTAACTGATGTGCTTAACATCGACCCAAAAGGCGGTGCGAAAAGCACAAAAAAATTGAAATATTTTGTCACAAGTCCAGATTTCGTGCGCATTAATGGTGTGCCTTATTTATCCGACGAAGATACACGTGATCTTATCGGTTAACCGAATTTAGGTGCTGGCCGTTCTGACGTACAACAATTATAAAAAAAGCAAGTGCGGTCAGTTTCCTAAATGCTTTAAGGTGATTTTTATTATGAATAACAGAATGGATAGTACTCAGCCTTTTGTTGCATCTATCGTTGCTTTTGTATCAGGACTTACATTGAATGAGTGGGCAGCAATATTCGGTATTTTATTTGGTGCGGCATCAGTATGGATTGCCTACCGAAAATACAAAGAAGACGTGCAAGCACGTAAAGATGAATTAGCCTACAAAATGTTGGCGGCAAAAATTGAGGCGAAAAAATTAGGAATTAGTGATGAGTAAAAAATTTGGTGCAATGATTTTATGTTCTGCAGCGGCTGTTGCGACTGCTTTTTTCGCTCAACAAAAAGATTTGCCAGCAGAATTACAAAACGAAGTCAGCCCTCAAGCAGTTTACATGATTGTGAATCTAGAAGGATGTGTGCGTAATCCATATAAATGCCCTGCTGATGTATGGACGAATGGTGTAGGCAATACCCACAACGTGGACAAGTCCAAAGTTTTGACCATTGACGAAGTGGCCGCCGATTTACGCAGCAACATTAAAGAGGCAGAAAATTGTATAAACGCCGATTTTAACGGCAGAAAAATGAATCAAGGGCAATATGATGCCATGGTGTCTTTAGCCTTTAATTTAGGCTGTGGCAATATCAAGCGCTATTACAGTAAAAAACACGGCATGACATTGCCTACAACGATTTATCGTGCGGCAAAAGCGCAAGACTGGACATTAATGTGTAATCACATTTCTGATTTCAACAAATCGGGCGGTCGAGTATTAAAAGGCTTACAAATGCGCCGCATAAAAGAAAAGGCAATTTGTCTGGGGGAATAATGCATTTTAAATTATTGTTTATTGGTGCGTTTTTTATTGTGTTTGTTGGTTGTATTGGATCGACACTGCACTATAAAAAACAGGCAGAAACCACCGCACTTTTATTAAAACAAAGTGAACAAACTATCGAACAAAATAAAGTGATGTTGCAACGGTATGAAACGCAAAATGCGGAATTGACCGAGCAACTCAATCAAGCTAACAAAAAAGCCGAACAACGCCGGCAACAACTAAAGGACGTGCTAAACAATGCAGAAAATAAAATTTGGACTTATGGCCGCGTGCCTGATGATGTTGCTGGCGTGCTCAACCAAAGAGCCACAAGTAAATAATTTACAGCTAATTTGCCCACAAACAACCGAATGTAGACCGTTAAGCGTAAATATTAAAACTAATGGCGATTTAGCTGACGGGCTGAATCAAGCATTAGATCGCATTGAAACCTGTACCACGGCTTACACGGCGATGGACAAGTGTATTAAAGATTTTAATAACCAAAACAGAAACCAAAAGGGAAACTAAAAATGGAAAAAACAAACGCACAAACTTTGTTAGATAAACTTACTGGCAATCTTAAAGATTCGGTCAAAGTCGATGTTGAAGGGGTTGAGTTCACTTTTCTTCGAGACAACAGCGCATATGATCAAATGATGAATGACATTACGACTGACAATAAGGTGACCCCAATCAAAGATTATCTACTTGCGATTGTAGCGCGTGAGCAAAAAGAAGATTTATTAGCAATCATTAATGTACCGGGTCTTGCAGGTTTACTTGCAGGAAAAGTGAATGAGGTATTAGTACCGAAAATTAATATTACGGTAAAAAACTAGCTTCGCGTGTGGATAGCATAGAGCGCAATGGCTTATCGCAGGCCATTGCGCTACGTATGCACTACCTCCCACACGCAGATAACAGCGACTACAATTTAGCTCGCGCAATATGGTTAAATAAACAGTATTTCGAACAACAGGCAAATGCCGTGGCAAGCGGTATAGCCAAGGTATTTTAGGATTAAACAATGGCAATTCAGGGGCTTGAGTACATCATCAGCTTAAATGATCAGCTTTCCGCACCACTTAAAGGCGTGATGAAAACCATTGATGATTTAGGCAAACGCGGTGAAGATGCAATGCGCCGAATTGGTTTAGGCGCTGCAGGTGTCATTGCCACGGGTGCAGCGATGAAAAACGCCCTAGATCCCGCCATTGATTTTACGCGTGCGTTGAACGAAGTTAAAGCCACTGGGCGAGATCAAGCGGGTTTAGATAAAATCACTGATTTCGCCCTTGATTTTTCCGCCACTTATGGGGGCGCAGCAACGGACGTAGTGAATTCTACAAATGAAATTGCGCGCGCCATTGATGGCTTAAATGACAGTGAACTCATCGCCTTTTCAAGAGGGTCTAACATCCTTGCAAAAGCCACTGGTTCAGATGTTAAAGCCATGGGGTCGTATATTTCCCAGCTATACGGAATTTTTGGTGACGAGGCGGCCAAAATTGGTAAAGAAAAATGGGTTGAACAAATTTCAGCACAAGCCACTGTGACTGCGAATAAATTCAAGTCATCTGGCGAATCAT